>SLNP01000033.1 GCA_007132995.1 Bacteroidales bacterium
GTCGGAACTCGCATGCTCTGCATGCTCAAACAGCCGACGCTTTAACAGCTGCAATTTGTAACTGCCCGTAATATGCTTCACTATTTCAACCGCTCTTTCCCCCAAACTCACTGAGGGCCAAATTTAAGCGACTCGCTGATTACAAAGAACTGCTAATGAGATAGAGCTATCTTACATGATCACAACACAACCCGTGATGGGGGTGAGCGCTCATTATTCCCGAAACATCTTAAAGCATATTTAAGTGCGAGCGTCAGCGAGCACAGGCCCTATGCTCTATGCTCTATGCCAGCGAGCGTCAGCGAGCACCATGCTCCATGCCTGCGAGCGAAGTGAGCACTTCTCTACGCTCTACGCTTTCCGCTCTACGCTGCGAGCTGCGTCAGCAGCGAGCACCATGCCCCATGCCCCATGCCCTATGCTCCATGCCCTATGCTCCATGCCCCATGCTCCATGCCCTATGCCCTATGCCTGCGAGCGCAGCGAGCAGAGGCGGCGTCAGCCGACGGCACTAATGACCAGTCACCAATCACCAATTACCTGCGAGCGCAGCGAGCCCATGCCACTTACAGACTGCTTTTTGATCCGGTTCGTTTTCCTGACACCCTATACAATAGCTATGTGATCTCTTTAATTATTGCTACTTTTGTGCTTTTCTGACTGTATAAAAAGGAGACACCTTATGAGAAAGGATAGAGAATCGGGGAGATTTTTACAGGTGTTGTCAACCCTGTTGGCCGCTTTAGTTGTTGCCTTATTGATACAGGGATTTAACCGTACAGACTCAGGTCATGAAGAGAGAGCAGAGAGGGGGGTAATACACTATCAGGTCGGATCGCTCAAACTTCCGGACACCCTCTATTTTGCAGGGGAGCGTATGCCTCTTGAGAATTTTGATACCCGAGAGAGTCTTGACAGAGAGCTGCTTATAAGCGCCTACCGGCACTCTGCAACAATAGCCATAATCAAGAGGGCCAACAGATTTTTTCCTGTCATTGAGCCGATTCTTGCTGAGTACGGGGTTCCCGACGACTTTAAATATCTTGCTATAGCCGAGAGCGATCTGCTCAACCTTGTTTCTCCTGTTGGCGCAACAGGTTTCTGGCAGATAATGAGGGCAACCGGACGGGAGTATGGCATGGAGATCAACACGGAAGTTGATGAGAGGTATCATCTGGAAAAATCTACACATGTTGCATGTCGCTATCTTCTGAACTCGTACGAGAGATATGGAAGCTGGACTATGGCGGCGGCAGCCTATAACGGAGGTAACAGAGGTGTTGACAGGCAGATTGAGATTCAGGACGAGACAAATTACTACGACCTGCTTCTTACCGAAGAGACCGCCCGGTATGTTTTTCGTATCGCCTCATACAAACTGATTTTCGAAAACCTTGAGGAGTATGGCTTTTTTATTGATCCGGCAGACTACTATCCGGTTATCCCCTACGAAGAGGTGGCAGTAGATACCGCTGTTGCCGGCTTTGCAGATTTTGCGAAGAAGTTTGGTACCACCTATAAGAATCTCAAATACCTTAATCCCTGGCTCAGGAGACCATACCTCAACAATCCCCGGAGAAACACCTACATGATAAAGGTTCCCGAGCCCGGATACAGAACTGTGGTAAATGTGGTCGAGGAGTAACCTCCTGTTCTTACTCGGGCTATGAGCGATAATATTGTTATAACCGGTGCCAGGGTGCACAACCTGAAGAATGTTGATCTTACCATACCCCGGAACAGACTGGTAGTTATTACAGGCCTAAGTGGCAGCGGAAAATCGTCTCTGGCCTTCGATACAATATATGCCGAGGGTCAGCGCCGCTATATGGAGACTCTCTCTGCGTATGCCCGTCAGTTTCTGGGTGGCATGGAGAGACCCGATGTTGATCGTATCACCGGCCTCAGCCCCGTAATATCGATCGAGCAGAAAACCACCAATAAGAACCCCCGTTCAACCGTCGGAACCATTACAGAGATATATGACTTTTTAAGGCTCCTTTATGCCCGGGCCTCTGAGGCCTGGTCGCATCTCTCCGGCGAGAAGATGGTAAGATATAGTGATGATAAGATAGTTGAGCTCATATCTGAAGATTTTAACGGGAGGCGTATAGTACTTCTTTCACCTCTGGTGAAGGGGAGGAAGGGCCATTATCGTGAACTGTTCGAGACACTACGCAGAAAAGGGTTCCTGTCTGCAAGGGTAGATGGTGATATTGTAGAGATAAGTCCCGGCATGAAGCTCGACAGGTATAAAAATCACAATATTGAGCTGGTTATAGATAAACTGATAGCGGGCTCAGTTTCCGGTAAGCGGCTCTCCGACTCTGTCGCCACGGCACTTACACATGGTGATGGTGTGATGATGGTGGCCGATTCAGAGAGTGGCACAGTAAGGTATTTCAGCAGAAAGCTGATGTGTCCTGTAACCGGCATCTCTTACAATGAGCCTGCTCCCCACACCTTCTCTTTCAACTCTCCTCAGGGTGCCTGCCCGGCCTGTAACGGCCTGGGTGAGGTTATGGCAGCCGATATTGACCGTATTATTCCCGACAGGAGCCTAACTATAAGGAAGGGGGCGCTGAAACCGCTGGGAGGTTATCGTAACAACTGGCTCTTCTGGCAGATTGAGGCGCTGGGCAAAAAGAACGGATTTACTATCGACACTCCGATAGATGAGATAGGGGAGGCGGCATTAAACAAGATACTATATGGTTCGGATGAGGTGCTTCGCCTTACCGGCACCCCTCTGGGAAGCTCTTCGAGCTACACTCTCACATTTGATGGCGTAATGGCATTCCTGGAGAGTACGGCAGATGCCAATGGAAATGGGAGGGGAGGAGCCGGGAGGAGAGGCAACTCCCGGGCACTCTATCTTAATAGTGTGCCCTGCAGTGAGTGCGAAGGTACACGCCTCAGAAAAGAGTCACTCTGGTTCAGGCTTGACGGGCTCAGTATTGGTGAACTTGCTGCAATGGATATTTCCGCGCTGGCACATTTCCTTGATGGTATAGAGGAGAGGCTGTCGGAGCGTCAGGCCACTATAGCCTCCGAGGCTCTGAAGGAGATAAGGTCGAGGATAACATTCCTCGGTAATGTGGGACTTGGATATCTCTCACTGAATCGTTCAGCGGCCACCCTGTCGGGAGGAGAGAGTCAGCGTATCAGGCTTGCCACGCAGATTGGCTCTAGGCTGGTAAATGTTCTTTACATACTTGATGAGCCCAGTATAGGGCTTCATCAGCGCGACAACAGGAGGCTTATTGATTCGCTTAAGACTCTTCGTGACTCTGGCAACTCGGTAATTGTTGTTGAGCATGACCGTGACATGATAATGTCATCGGACTTTGTTATCGATCTGGGACCCGGCGCAGGAAGGAGAGGCGGTCATGTGGTAGCCAGTGGTACGCCCGGAGAGCTGATCCGCCTTGACGGGTTAACATCTGACTATCTTGGCGGGGTAAAGCGTATTGAGATACCCCGGTCGCGGCGTGCCGGTAACGGAGGAAGAATATCTGTGAAAGGAGCAACCGGCAACAACCTTAAAAATATTGATGTGGAGATCCCCCTTGGCATGCTGGTATGTGTCACCGGTGTTTCCGGCAGCGGAAAATCTTCGCTTATAAACAGCACTCTGCACCCCGGTGTTGCACATAAACTTACAGGAGCAGCTTCGAAGGCTATGTTGCCCTGCAGGGAGATAACAGGCACAGAGAGTGTCGACAAAATAATTGAGGTTAGCCAGTCTCCTATAGGTCGCACACCGAGGTCCAACCCTGCAACCTACACAGGTCTTTTTGGCGATATCAGGAAGCTCTTTGCCCAGACACCGGAGGCTAAATTGAGGGGGTTTGGAGTGGGGCGATTCTCATTCAATGTGAAGGGAGGGCGTTGTGAGTCGTGCGAAGGCGCCGGCCTTAAGAGCATAGAGATGAACTTCCTGCCCGATGTATATCTGGTATGCAGTGAGTGTAACGGCAAGAGATATAACCGCGAAACCCTTGAGGTAAGGTATAAAGGGAAGACAATCAGTGATGTTCTGGATATGACAGTCAATATGGCAGTTGAATTCTTCCACGGCATTCCCTCTATTTACAAGCGGGCGAAAACCCTGCAGGATGTCGGCCTTGGTTATATCAGGCTTGGGCAACCCTCAACAACCCTTTCGGGTGGTGAATCACAGAGGGTGAAACTCGCAACAGAGCTCTCCAGGCGCGACACCGGCCGCACCATATACCTGCTCGACGAACCAACTACCGGCCTGCACTTTGAAGATGTGAGAGTGCTTTTGGATCTGCTTGGCAGGCTTGTAGACAGAGGCAATACTGTCGTTGTTATAGAGCACAATATGGATGTAATAAAGTGTGCAGACCATATCATTGACATGGGTATGGAGGGAGGGCGTGATGGTGGTGAGATTATTGCCACAGGAACACCTGAACAGGTGGCAGCCGCCGGCAGGGGTCTGACAGCACCACTTCTGAAAGAGGAGTTCGCTACTTCCGCATAAGTGTTATCTTTACACCTTAGGTGAATCGTAGCAACTGTCAATTACAGCAGAGAGGCAGCCACTACTGTTGGCCTTGAATGGATGATTTGTCGCAGAACCAATATAAACTGTTAGTAATATGGATAAATCAGGAGATCTTGTAAAGGATGCTTTTACCCCTAAACCGTGGAATGAGATCCATTCGATGGACTCATGGCGGGTCTTTAAGATAATCGCTGAGTTTGTTGAGGGGTTTGAGAAACTTGCGCGCATCGGCCCCTGTGTCTCTATATTCGGGTCGGCACGCACCAGGGAGGGTACGCCCTATTACCTGCTTGCAGAGGATGTTGCCCACAAGCTCACCAGTAAGGGGTATGGAGTAATAACCGGTGGTGGCCCCGGTATAATGGAGGCCGCCAATAAGGGCGCTTCAAAGGGTGGAGGTAAATCGGTAGGTATAAACATAGACCTTCCCTTTGAGCAGCAGGCCAACCCCTACATCGACCACGACAAGCTTATCACATTTGACCACTTCTTTGTGCGCAAGGTGATGTTTATGAAATATGCCCAGGGTTTTATTATTCTTCCCGGGGGGTTTGGGACATTCGACGAGCTGTTTGAGGCCATCACCCTCATTCAGACCAAAAAGATCGGAGCATTCCCCATTGTGCTGGTAGGTGAAAAATACTGGCGCGGACTTGTAGACTGGATAGAGGAGGTGATGCTTGCAGAGGGTAATATCTCGCCCGAAGACCTTAAACTCTACAGCCTTGTTGACACCGCAGAAGAGGCTGTCGATCTGATAGACAAGTTCTACAGCAGATATCTGCTGAGTCCCAACTTCTGATTGCTATCTGCTGCAGTTGCCGGTGCTGTTCTTACGCCCCACAACTGCCATAGAAAAAAGGCTTATGAAGAGATTTGCCATTCTCTGCATTGCTCTGCTGCTAAACTCTCTTATTCATGAAAGAGGTTCAGCCTACGGTTTAATCCCGATGACCGGTTACCGGCCGGGGCTGACCCTTCTGGCTCCCTCTCACTGGCCTGTCGGGTACTACAGCCGGGTAGATATAACGATAAGCCCGCTCTCCGGGAGAGGTCCGGCAAGACTGTTTCATGAGATACCACCCGGATTCGATGTCGCTCCCCTCGATATTGCCGGAGCAGATATCTATATAGAAAATGGAGCTCTCAATATTGTCTGGACAGAGGTTGGCCCCTCTGATGGCTTTACGGTCAGCTACTATCTCAAGCCACCCGATAATGCAGGCAGGGAGATCTCTTTTACCGCCGCAATGCACATTGTAGCCTCCGGAGGGGTGCGCACAACCCTCTACAGTGAACCTCTCAGCTTTACTACAGGTGGCGGAACCGGCTACACGCTTGCCGAGGTGATGGCTGCCAGGGAGGCCCTTGAGAGGCCCTTCCGGACAGTAATGGTTACACCCCGGTTAGCCTCCGGGTCTGACGACCCGTTGCGGCATGAACGAGAGGCCTCCTCTTCCGGTATTGTTTTCAGGGTTCAGGTCAGCTCCTCATCGACCCTTATAACCGAGTGGGAGTTGCGTGAACTGTTATCTCTTGATAGCACCATCAGGGTAACAGTTACCAGTGCGGACGATATTTACAGGTATCAGGTAGGAGAGTACCGCCGTTACAGTGAGGCCGAAAAAGCTGCATCCGGGCTTCAGAGGCAGGGTGTTGAGGGGGCTTTCGTCGTTGCCTACAGGGGGAATTCCCGTATATCTCTCTCTGAAGCACGGCGACTGGTTGATGATGACAATCGCTAAATTCTGCCTCTCTCTATTTCGCGACTGGCATCTCTCTTTTTAAGACTCTCTCTCTTGTCGTAGGCTCTTTTCCCTTTTGCAAGAGCTATCTCCATCTTCGCCAGCCCGCGTTCATTGATAAAGACCTTGGTTACCACTATGGTTAACCCGCCCTCTTTAACCTTCCTCTCAAGCTTTCCGAGTTCACGGGCAGTAAGTAGCAGCTTCCTCTCCCGTACAGGGTCATGGTTGTTCAGGTTTCCCCAGTCATACTCCGATATATTGAACCCCTTCACCCATAGCTCACCCCTGTAAAACTGACAGTAGGCATCGGTCAGGGAGGCCTTACCCATTCGCAGCGCCTTTATCTCGGTACCCACAAGCTGAATTCCGGCTATATACTTCTCCAGAAACTCATAGTTGTATGAAGCCTTACGATTCCTTATAACAATATTTCCGGATGGCCTGCTCATCGGAACAGATTAAAGTAGATTATATCAAGAATAACCTTGTTAAGAACCCAGTGGATTAAAATGTAGAGGATGGCAAATGCTACCACGGATGAAACCATAAGGGGAATCCTTTTGTGTTCGGGTGGTGCAACCATCTCTTCCACACCACACCAGAAGAGATAGAGCCCGTAAAGTGCCAGGAGGTTTATAAAGAGAAGCGACTCGAACAGCAGGCTTACTGTCATACAGATAAAGAGTGGCGCCATTGAGAACCCTATCACCTTGAAGGCCCTTGTGAAATCCTTGCCCAGATCCATTGCGCTTGTAGCCTCATTAAATACGAAGGCTGTGAGGTATGTGAGCAGGAGAAAGAATAAGAAATACCTTACACCAAGGAATATGGGGTATACATAGGTGAGACCACCATGAATAAAGAGGAGTGAGCCGGTAAGTGCTGCGAGCGATGCCAGGGTGATCATGGGGAAGAAATAGCTTGCCTGCATATAACTCAGCGGCCTTGACTCACGGTTTATTATCTCCCACGCCCTTTCCGGCTTTACTATAAGGTTTTTTAACCTGGAATATAAGAAGCGGATATTCATATAACACCCATCATTACGCCGCCAAAAATAGTAATTTTACGCTACTTTTGTTACAGACGCTTCGTTAGAGCTGGTATGGCGATAGTGATATGCCCTGATTTCTGTGATATGTAGCCTGGAAAAAGAGCTGTTATGAGTTATGATCTTCTTGTTATAGCCGGTCCCACGGCCTCCGGCAAGACCCGTCTTGCTGCCATGGTGGCATCTCAAATTGGGGGTGAGATAATAGGTGCCGACTCAAGACAAGTGTACAGGAGTATGAATATCGGCACAGGGAAAGATTACGATGACTATGTTGTAGAGGGTAGAAGAGTTCCTGTTCACCTTATTGATATTGCCGATGCCGGTACCCGATATAATGTTTTTCAGTATCAGCGTGACTTCCTGTCAGCTTACCATGATATAAGCAGTCGCGGAGTCATGCCGATTGTCTGCGGGGGGTCCGGAATGTATATAGACAGTATAGTGAGAGGCTACAGGCTGCTGCCGGTGCCGGTGAATGCCGAACTGAGAAAGAGGCTATCGGGAAAAGGTCTTGACGAGTTGAGAGATATTCTCGAGGGGTATAAAAAGATACATAACACCACCGATGTTGATACAGTAAAGAGGGCAGTAAGGGCCATTGAGATAGCCGAATGGTACTCTTCCAGACCTGATGATGAGGTCAGTTTTCCTGAGCTAAAGAGTATTGTGGCAGCCGTAAGATATGCCAGAGATGAGCGTCGCAGGCGGATAACTGAGCGACTTCACAGCCGCCTCTCTGAAGGAATGATTGATGAGGTGGAACAGCTTCTTGATTCGGGTGTTGAGGCTGAGACGCTGATCTATTACGGTCTTGAATACAAGTTTATTACCCTCTATATCACCAAAGAGATATCCTATTCCGAAATGGTTAAGGGGCTTGAGACAGCGATTCATCAGTTTGCGAAGCGTCAGATGACCTGGCTGAGGGGAATGGAGCGTCGTGGAACAAAGATACACTGGATTGAGGGGGAGCTTCCGCTGAACGATAAGGTGGAGGCTGTGAAGTCGCTATTGGCCTGACCCTGACTAGTCAAAACCGGGGCCGGCGTAGCCATGAGCTGCATGAGCACAATGTGGCCATACAGAGCTACGCCGGTCTCCTGGTGGTCTCTCTCTGTTGTCTCAGTAGTCAATACCCCCGCCGGCCGGGCACTTATTCATGCCGCCGCCTCTTCTTTACAGGAGTTTTTCTCTCTCATAGCTAACACCCCTCCCTGAAAGGCGCTAATTCATGTGCTCTTCAAGGAAGCTGAAAAACTCACGCTGCCAGATGATGGCGTTTTGTGGTCTGAGCACCCAATGGTTTTCGTCATGGAAGAAGAGCAGCCTGCTGGGTACTCCCCTTAGCTGAGCAGCATTAAAGGCTTCAATGCTTTGCGAGTAGGGTACACGGTAATCTTTGGCGCCGGCTATTATCAATATTGGGGTGTCCCATCTGTCGACCATCAGGTGGGGCGAAAACTCATAGCCCCGGGGCATAGGACTGTCCCAGTAGGGGCCACCAATATCTTTGTTGGCAAAGAAGTACTCTTCGGTTGTGCCGTACCAACTCTCCATGTTGAACAGTCCGCAGTGCGAGATAAAGGCCCTGAACCTGTTGTTGTGCATGCCGGCAAGGTAGAAGGTGCTGAAACCTCCGTAGCTGGCTCCCACTGCCCCCAGACGGTTCTCGTCAACGAAGGGCTCCCTGGCCATGGCGTCAATAGCATCGAGGTAGTCCTGAATGTTTTTGCCTCCCCAGTCGCCAGATATCTGTTCACGCCATTCACTCCCGAATCCGCTGTTGCCGCGACGATTGGGCGCTACGACTATATATCCGTTTGCAGCCATTATCTGATAGTTCCAACGGTACGACCAGCTCTGCCCCAAGGGCCCCTGGGGGCCGCCCTTACAGTATAGCAGTGCCGGATATTTTTTTCCGGGATCGAAATCGGGCGGATAGATGATCCACATATGAAGATCTTTGCCGTCGCTGGTCTTTATATACCTCTCTTCGGTACGCCCCATCTTTATGTGCTCATAGATCTCGCTGTTTACATCGGTTATATTTCGCACTATACCGGTGTTGAGATCGACTGTCGATATTTCGCGGGCCATAGACATAGACTCCCTTGCAGCAACTGCCATATCGCCGGCAAGGGCAAAGGGACCTATATCAAACTTGCCGGATGTGATTCTGGTTATCTCTCCGCTCTCCGGTACTATTGAGAATAGTTGTGTGGTTCCAAGGTACGGACTGGTGAAGAGTATTCTGCTGTCACCATCCCATACAACATTGCCTATGTTGAAGTCCCACCCCTCACTGACATGGTTCATGCTTCCTGACTGCAGATCATAGATAAAGAGCCTTGCAATATCTGACTCGTAGCCCTCTTCCTCCATGCTTATGAATGCTATCTTCCTGCTGTCTGGTGAAAAGACCGGATAACGGTCATAACCCATCATTCCTCTGGTTATATTGGTTGTGGTTCCCTCATTGATGTTGTAGAGGAAAATGTCGGTATTGGTGCTGAGGGTAAACTCTTTGCCTCTGTGATGTTTCGATGTGTAGGCAATATAACGGCCATCAGGGCTCCAGCTTATCTCAGAGGGGTTGTAGAATGGCGGATTTGGTGAGTTGAACATCTGGCCCTCCATTATATTTTTCTCGTCACTGATGCGCTGCCCGTCGAAGTTTGCCAGAAAAATGTGGCTGTAGGAGTGGTCGTCCCACCTGTCCCAGTGGCGATAAAGAAGGTCGTCTGCAATATAGACATTGGCCCGTGGCAGGTCGTGCTTTTCGTTCGGGGTTTCATGGAGCTTTACCCTCCGGGTGAAGTAGATTTTGTCGCTCATTGGCGAGATGCTGTAGCCGGTGAAATTGTCCAGCCCCTCTATCTGCCGCAGGTTAGAGCCGTCGGGGTTTATGCTCCATAGTTTGCCGCGATTGGTGAAGGCTACCCGTCCACCTCCGGAAAACCATTGCGGATTGCTGCCTCCTTCGGATGTGACCTGCTTCGGTTCGCCTCCCCCGGCAGGTATTGAGTAGATGTTGGTAAGGCTGGCTTCACTCTCAATGTCGTAACTGGTAACTGTAAAGAGTACCACCTTTTTGTCGGGCGACAGTACAGGTGCACCTACCCTGCCAAACTTCCATAGTATTTCGGGCGTGAGAATCGCTCCCCGCTTCTCCTCTTCTGTGAGCCGGTTGTCTATTTCGGGCACAGTAAAATCGCGCTCTCTCTCCCTCTCTCCGCAGGCAAAGAGTGCCGCGGCAGAGATAAGCAGTGTCAGTTGTAACAGTCGGTTCATAACACATCTTTTTTAGTTGCACAATTCCTTGGTGTATCACCGGAAAAATGAGGCATGGGCCTGTCACTTTTCCAGCTTCTCTTTCACCTTCCCTTTGAGCTCTTCGTAGAGCTCGGGGTTGTCGAGCAGTATCTGCTTAACGGCATCACGCCCCTGACCCAGCCGTGTCTCTCCGTAGCTGAACCATGAGCCGCTTTTTCGTATTATGTCATGGTCTACTCCCAGATCTATGATCTCACCGCTCTGGGATATGCCGGTTCCATACATAATGTCAAAATCGCACTTCCTGAAGGGCGGTGCCAGCTTGTTCTTAACAACTTTAACCCGTGTGCGGCTTCCCACAACATCTTCACCCTCTTTTATCTGACTCACTTTGCGGATGTCGAGCCGTACCGATGAGTAAAACTTGAGGGCATTACCCCCGGTTGTTGTTTCAGGATTACCGAACATAACACCTATCTTCTCTCTCAGCTGGTTTATAAAGATGCATGTGGTGTTTGTTCTGCTTATGTTTGCGGTCAGCTTCCTCAGTGCCTGCGACATGAGCCTTGCCTGAAGCCCCATCTTGGAGTCTCCCATCTCACCCTCTATCTCAGCTCTGGGGGTGAGTGCCGCCACCGAATCTATAACTATGATATCTATAGCACCTGAGCGTATCAGGTGGTCTGCTATCTCAAGAGCCTGTTCGCCATTGTCGGGCTGTGAAATAAAGAGATCTTCCACGGCAACCCCCAGCTTCTGGGCATAGAACCTGTCGAAGGCGTGTTCGGCATCTATCATGGCCGCTATTCCGCCACCTTTCTGCGCTTCGGCAATGGCATGTATTGCCAGTGTCGTTTTACCGGACGATTCGGGCCCGTATATCTCAATAACCCTGCCTCTTGGAAGGCCTCCTATGCCAAGAGCAGCATCGAGCCCTATAGATCCTGTCGGTATTGTCTGGATATTATCTATGGCCTCACCACCCAGCTTCATGATGGTGCCCCTGCCATAATCTTTCTCTATTTTGCCCAGTGTTATCTCCAGAGCTTTCAGTTTCTCCTTGTTACTCTCTTTTTTTTCCTTTTCCATATCTGTTGTGTTCTGTTTTTTCATTCTTATTGTGGCAGCCGTCTGCCTGTACAGAGTTCCGACTGGCCATCAGGCCCGGGAGACCTGTCTCCGCAACCGGAGATCACTGTCGGATAGTCTGTTCTTCAGCGCAGGCGCAGGGGCAATTCGCCCATAACTACCGGAGGCTATGCTCTCATTACTCCGATTCGTACAGGCTGAATATCTGATCGCTGTGATCTTTGGTGCGTACCTTGCCAATTATTTTTTCGATTTTACCCTCTTCATCTATTATGAAGGTTGTCCGTTTTACCCCGAAAACCTTTTTGCCAAACATGCTCTTCTCACCCAACACTCCGTACTCTTTCACTATCATCTTGTCTGTGTCAGCAATAAGAGGGAAGGGTAAATTGTGCTTTTCAGCAAATCTGGCGTGAGACTTTTCACTGTCGGGACTGACACCCACCACAGAGAACCCCCTTTTTATCATCTCCTGATAGTTGTCGCGCAGATTGCAGGCCTCGGCGGTGCAGCCCGGTGTGCTGTCTTTGGGATAGAAGTAGAGCACCAGCTTTTTTCCCCTGAAATCGTTCAGGGATACCTTCTCTCCTGTCTGCGTTATTCCTTCAAAATAAGGGGCTACGGCTCCTTCAGTCAGTTCTGCCATACTATTTTTATTAATTGGTTTGAAGAATGTAAATTTAATCTTTTTGCTCCATTTGAGGGTATCGCCCCCCCTTTTTGTTATCAACAAAAGAGGAAATCAGAATTGATAGACTATTTTTGTGGTTGTGAGCAGGTGGTGTTATATCCCTTCTGGTCTGGTTTTTGTGATCTGTTTTACTGTTTATAGTGATGATTCACAGAGTATTTGTCATATTACTTCTTGCCGTTTATACGGTTAACCCTCTTTCCGGGCAGCGTATAACCGGTACTACAGCCGAAGAGGCCCTTACGAGCGGCAACTATGAGGTTGCATATGAGCAGTACCGCTCGTTGCTCGGCACATTTCCGCGTGACTCACGCTACCTGTATGGTGCGGCTGTCGCCCTTATAAACATGGAGAGGCAGCCGGCGGAGGCCCTATCTCTTCTGAAAAGGGCATCGGAATACTCTACCGCTATCCGCCCCGCTCCCGATGATCTTATCTTCTATAAAGGCAGGGCATATCATCTTAATGGGATGTTTGGCGATGCTATAGAGGCTTATGAGAAATATGGCGGGCAGTTGGGCAGGAGGGCAGCCAGACGGGCCGGCATTCCCGATCTTATCGGGGAGTGCAGGGAAGAGAGGGGAGCTATAGCTGAGCCGCCGGGTGAGGTTTATGATGATGTTCCGCCCGCAGAACCTGCAGGTGAGTTACGGGTGCTGCCAGATACGACCGACAACCTTCTTGCCATGGCACTTGAGCTGAGACGCAAGGCGGAAGGGGCTCCGGATCAACTCCGCAGCGACCTTATAAGAAGATCTGACAGCCTGCTGGCCGCAGCCGGTGTTCCCGGCATCGGGGCAGCTGATGCAACAGTATCAAGAGATATGGCCGGAGATATGGCCGATCTTGTCGCCGCCGACAGCCTGATTGACGATACCATTGTCGACGCCGACACCCTGATTGACGATACCATTGTCGCCGAGCACACTCTTGCTGCGGCTGACACTCTGGTGGCCGACACCACCGATGCCGCCGTTACCGATATAGCCGATACAACTGATACAGCTGGCTTTGAGCTTGACAGGGAGGCTCTGGCCGGGGCAGCTACCGGTGATACTTTATACGGGCAAGGCATGGCCGATGAGCCGGAGCCTATGATATCGCTCTTTGAGATTCTGGACTCGCCCTTCTACAGCGATGATAACCCTGTTACCATATCCGGTTCATTCCCTGAAGGCCTTCTCTACTCGATACAGTTCGGGGCATTTCGTAACAGGCTTGATCCCTCTTACTTCAGGGGGCTATACCCAGTTTTTGGCATACTCACTCCCGGCAGGGAGGTGACCTTCTACTATACCGGCCTGTTTCGCCAACGGGAGGATGCTGTGAAGGCTGTCGGTGAGGTGCGCGAACATGGCTTCCGCGACGCATTTGTGGTTCACTTCCTCGATTCAAGGGCGGTGTCGGAAGAGAGGGCCGTGGCAGCAGAGCCCGACTGGGCAGATAAACCTCTGCCTGAGTGGGAAGGGGTGGTGCCTGCTGTTGCTGAGAGGGAGCATGAGGCACCACGCGATACGGTTCCCCCGGCACTAATGCTGAGAGTTGAAGTGGTAAGGACTGAAAGTCCTGATGACGAGAGGCTTGTGGCGCAGGTCAACAGGCTTGCCGGTGACCGCGGTTTCGATATTCTTAATCCCGAAGAGGATCTTTACATCTTTGTAGTCGGAAATTTTATTACATTTGAAAGCGCAACATCATATGCTGATCTTCTAAGGCGAAACGGATACGATGACGCAAGGGTGGCGGCGTATGTTGGTAAAACAGAGATACCGCTCGAGGCGGCTCTGAGGTTGCTTAATATTGAGAGATGACAAAAGAGAAGAGATATGAAGAGTCAGGCGGAGAAGGTGGTCTCG
Source organism: Bacteroidales bacterium (assembly GCA_007132995.1). Classification (GTDB taxonomy): domain Bacteria; phylum Bacteroidota; class Bacteroidia; order Bacteroidales; family VadinHA17; genus SLNP01. Next base: position 14,246 of record SLNP01000033.1, read on the forward strand.
GAGATGGCTATGCCCTCATGCTGGTCAATGATGACATCAATACCTTCGACCATGTTATAGAATCGCTGGTTGAAATATGCGACCACTATCCGGAGCAGGCTGAACAGTGCGCCTATATCACCCATCATAAGGGTAGCTGTGACATTAAGAGAGGCTCACGATCAGAACTTTATAAAATGAGAAGGCGGTTGTCTGACAAGAGACTTACCGTCGATGTTATACGAATTGTTTAGATTGCAGCGATGTCGTTGGGTTTAATTATCTTTTTCATTGTTCTGGGCATAGTTCTGCTTGTAATAGAGTTTATGCTGATGCCGGGGGTTGTGATAGCCGGTGTTGGCGGGGCAATATTTGTTATCGGTGGTGTTATAATGGCATTCGTTGAGCACGGACCCGCAGACGGGCTTATCGTTCTTGCTTCCACCGTTGCCGCCATGATCGTGGTGGTAATAATGGTATTGCGGGCGGGAACATGGAAGAGTCTTATGCTGACTACGGCTATAGACAGCAAGGTTGACCTTATGCAGAAAGATGAGAGGCCCGCTGTATCGCCCGGCGACCGGGGCGAAAGCATTACCAGGCTCAATCCTATTGGCAGGGTGGTGGTTAACGGCGACTATTACGAGGCGAAAGCACTCGATATTCTGATAGATCCGAAAACGGAGGTGGAGGTGATATCAGTCGAAGGGAATAAGTTGATTGTAAAACCTATAAAACAGTAGAGAAATGGAAGTAGAAGGACTGGGCGTTTATGTACTTATCACACTGGGATCTATCATCCTGCTGTGGATACTCTTTTATCTTATACCGGTTGGATTGTGGTTTCAGGCGCTTGTGTCGGGTGTCAGAATATCACTCCTGCAACTTATATTTATGAGATGGAGAAAGGTTCCCCCGTCGGTTATAGTGAGAGCTATGATTGAGGCCGACAAGGCGGGAATGAAGCTTAACAGGGATGGGCTCGAGGCTCACTATCTTGCCGGAGGACGGGTAGAACAGGTGGTGCACGCTCTTGTATCGGCCTCTAAGGCCAATATCGACCTCCCTTTCAATATGGCTACTGCGATTGACCTTGCCGGCCGTGATGTTTTTGAGGCTGTGCAGATGTCTGTCAACCCCAAGGTTATAGATACACCCCCTGTTACAGCTGTGGCCAAGGATGGTATTCAGCTGATAGCCAAGGCGAGGGTCACCGTGCGTGCCAATATCAAGCAGCTTGTCGGTGGTGCCGGTGAAGACACCATTCTGGCCAGGGTAGGTGAGGGGATAGTCTCTTCGATAGGTTCTGCCCTCAGCCACAAGTCAGTTCTGGAAAACCCCGACCACATATCGCGGGTTGTGCTGGACAAGGGCCTCGATGCGGGTACCGCTTTTGAGATATTGTCTATAGATATTGCCGATATTGATATTGGAAAGAATATAGGTGCGGTACTTCAGATGGATCAGGCCAACGCCGACAAGAATATCGCTCAGGCCAAGGCCGAGGAGCGCAGGGCTATGGCGGTGGCGCATGAGCAGGAGATGAAGGCAAAGGCTCAGGAGGCCCGTGCCAAGGTTATTGAGGCGGAGGTTCAGATTCCTCTGGCTATGGCTGAGGCCTTTAAAGAGGGCAACCTCGGTATTATGGATTACTATAAGTTCCGTAATATTGATGCTGACACCAAGATGAGGGATTCGATATCAAAATCGGGCCCAAAAAATAAGAAGTAAGACTATAGGTCTGAGATAGCTGATGCCCCTGCCCGGAAGGTCAGGGGCATCTTTTTTTCCCGGAGTGCGAAAGCGTGTTTAACGGTACCGGTAAAAAAACTATTTTTGCATAGAAAATGATCTGACCAGAGACAATAAGCTATGGATATACTTACCAACCCGGCCGAATGGCTGAAGCAGATGTTTCTCTTTACCGGAGTGGGAATGTCTGCTGCAAACTTACTGACTGCAGCCGTTCTGGTTACTGTTGTGGCACTGCTGAGCTATATTACCAATATAGTGGCAAAGCTTGTAATAAGAAGAGTTTTACACCGTCTTATAAAGGCCAGCAGATGGGAGTGGGACGAAATATTCATGGAGAAGCGTGTTTTTCTCCGCTTGTCGCATCTGGCTCCAGCACTGGTAATACTGGGGATGGCGCAGTGGGCACTAGACGACTACCCACGCTGGAGCGAGGCGGTAAAGGGGCTATCTCATGTATATATGTTTGCGGTTGGGGCCTTCGTCTTAAACTCTGTTCTTGACTCCCTGCACCAGATATATCTTAGCCGCTCGGTAGCGGGGAGGAGACCCATTAAAGGATATATACAGCTGGGCAAGATTATGGTTGCCATAATAGCCATGCTCTTTATTGCCGGAGTGGTGTTTGACCGCGATGTCTCCTCTCTGGTGCTCGGCCTGGGTGGTATGGCAGCCATTCTGATGCTTGTTTTTCAAGACACCATAACAGGCCTGGTGTCAAGTATACAGCTGACCGGAAACAACATGCTTAAGGTCGGTGACTGGATCTCAATACCTTCACGGGGTGTTGACGGTGATATTATAGAGATGACCCTATATACCGTAAAGGTGCAGAATTTCGACAAGACAGTTGTTACCGTCCCCACCAACGCCCTGATGAGAGAGTCTTTCCAGAACTGGGCGGCGATGGCCGAGTCGGGAGGCAGACGCATTATGAGATCTCTCTTTATTGATATGAAGAGTGTTAAGTTTGTAGATGCCGGCCTTAGAGAGAGACTCTATGATATAGAGATACTTAGGCCCTATATTGAGAAGAAGGAGGCGGAGATTGAAGAGTATAACAAGGCGCACGGCATTAATGTCAGCTGCCCTGTCAATGGCAGGCGAATGACCAATCTGGGCACCTTCAGGGCCTATATAGAGGCCTATCTTGTAATGCACCCCGACATTAACAGCGATATGATATTCATGGTAAGGCAGATGCAGCCCGATGAGAGGGGCCTTCCCCTTCAGCTTTATGCCTTCAGCCGTCGTATTAACTGGGTGCAGTATGAGGGGGTTCAGGCAAATATATTTGACCATCTGCTTGCCGTTATAGGCCATTTTGATCTGAGGGTGTTTCAGGACCCTTCGGGAGACGACCTCAAGATGCTTGCCACTCAGCTAAAAAAATAATCACCTTATATATTATATAGCGATGACCGACTACAACGAGAAAGTAAAGCAGTTTATCTACAAGGGAGTTAACGAGAAGCCTGTTCAGGCCGGCCGTGACAGTTTTTGGGATGCCCTTGCGGCAACCGGCACAGAACTTTGGCTTGACACCGGCGACATTGAAGAGGCTGAAGCCAACTGGTGTGCCGGCATGAGTGCTCTCACCACCAATAACACGCTGCTGAATAACGAGATACAGAAAGGTATTTATGACGACTTCATTTCAGAGGCTCTCGGCATAGTCTCATGGATGCCGGAAGAGGAGAGGGTCAGAGAGATCGCCTTTATTCTCAATGCGAGGCACGGGGTAAGGCTCGCCGCCCGCTTCGGAGGGTTGGTAAGTGTCGAGTTGCATACCGATACTGCCGACGATATTGATGCTATTGTAGGTTACGGCAAGAGGTTTCACGACATATTACCCGAAAGTTTTATTGTCAAGGTTCCCCTTACCGCATCGGGGCTGATAGGGGCGAGGCTACTGCGTGATGCCGGTGTGAAGATCAACTTCACCCTTGAGTTCAGCGCCCGCCAGAATGCTCTGGTTACCCTTATTACCCGTCCCGACTATCTTAATGTTTTTCTCGGTCGTATAGGGGCATATATCGCCGATAATGGGCTGGGCGACGGTGCCGGTGCAGGAGAGAAGAGCGTCATCTCCACACAGCGCTGGGTTACAAAGCTCTCGAAAGAGAATCCTCATTCCACCAGACTTATAGCCGCGAGCCTGCGGCACTATACCCAGCTTGACCTTCTTGCCGGCACCGATATCTTCACAATGCCCCCGAAAGTGGCAGCCGAAGGGCGGCGACAGCTTGATGGAAATTTCAGGTCACGGCTCAATGAAGAGTATAGTGCAGGAATAAACAGCGAAGCGGTTTCAAGCGGTGTCAATAAGTTCTGGGATGTCGATGATGCTGTACCTGCCTTTGGTTGTGCCATGTCAGAAGCTCTTCCTGCCAGAGGGCATGAGCTTGAAGAGCTTGCCCGCAAAGCCGGGCTTGGCGACATCTTCCCCGAGCTTACCGCTGCCGAGATGGCCATAGTGGAGAGCGACGGTAAAATACCCAGATACGAGCACTGGAAAGAGAGACTTACAAGCGGTACTATAGCGCCCGACACCCTTCTTACACTGGCCGGCCTTGCCTCTTTCGCGGCAGATCAGAGAAGGCTTGATGAGAGAATAGCCGGGATAATATTCTAGTGCCATGTCAACGCTACTTTAGCCGGCCCAAGTCTTGTTCTTTTTCCTCATCTCAGCAAAATAAAACCTTTACATAGCTATGGCTATGCGCAGTTTTTCTTTTTTGATCTGAGAAAAAATTTCA
>SLNP01000096.1 GCA_007132995.1 Bacteroidales bacterium
CGAGAATTGACTGATGGTTAGAGACTATCACGAAGCTTTCGCCCCGCCCTCTTTTTTCGGTGCCCTCGGCCCTTACACGCCACAGAGGCAGCGCCAGCAGCAGTAGCCGGCACTCTGTCTGCACCCATCTGTGAACAATAATTCTCTCGCTATCAAACGGAAAAGTCAAAAACCAAATAAGAATGGTAAGGGGAAACATAACCGCTATAAGGCCAACTCCGATAATCCAGGCCGATATTGAATTTATCGCTTTCATGTGCAGGGCAGGAAGAGATATGCGTATAGTTACCGTTTACAAATATATAAATGGCGAACGATTAAAAAAAGGAGTTGTCGCGGTAGCTTCAGTTACAATCGCCCCCGGAGAAAAGCTGTCGCAGAGTAGTTGTGTACCGGTTATGTGCGAGCCACTCTCAGAAGAAGAAGAGAGCCACCTCCCTGCCATGTCCGGGCATCCTCTCCTCAAACCACTGTTCGAATATCGGGAAGCAGTGCCTTTGGCCCGTAAGCCCGTCGGAGGCCCCGGCGATAACCTCACTGCCCTTTATTCTCAGCGATGTTACTACTCCATCCTTTACATTTATATCGCAGCAACTCTTAACCTTGTCGAAGCTGAAGTGGTTAATATATCTGTATGGCGGGCCGTAGGCGTAGTTCCACTCCCAGCTCCTGTACTTAGCGGCGGCAAGCTCACTTATTGCGTTAATCTCTTCTCTTTCAGGGAAGTACTGGACGGCATCCGGAACATTCGAGAGAATATAATCAAAAAGCTTCCCTTTCATCTCTTCCGCGCTGCCAACACCGGGCATCTTATCGCTAAGATTGGTTACAGTGGTACGGTTAGAGTTTACCGCACGACTGATATACCTGCCTTCGGTCATCAGCAGAGAGTCCCTCATATCACCCAGCGATGCATTAAACAGCAGGGTGCCGTGATGAAGTACCCTCTCCTTAAAGACATGCTCGGCGTTTCCGGACACCTTCAGCCCTTTCAGCCTTATATCACTTCTGTTGTCAAGATCAACATCAAGGGCCATCTCTTTGAGGAAAGAGGTGACAGGAGCGGTATAGCGTCTGAAGTTGACCTGTCTGCCTTCGCCTGCAGAGGTAATAAAAGAGTAGTTGATATTACCCCCGTCATGATATACCGCACCGCCTCCGGTAATACGCCTTATTACGGGTATTCCGTGGTCGAACAGATAGCGATTGTTTATCTCTTCGTTGGCTATCTGATGTTTGCCGATAATAACCGAAGGGGTATTAATGCCGGCAATAAAGAAATCGCTCTTAAAGTTTCTGAAGTAGTACTCCTCAAGAGCGAGATTAAAAAACGGATCGGTTGACTCAATATTGATACAAAACATTCTGCCTGAAAAAAAGATCACTCCCCGCTGCAAAAGTAGATAATTCTTATCAAAGAGCTATGAGTATGGCCGAAAGGTTGACATATGTCTGGGGGCGCCACCCTCAAGCCATGCTGTACACATTAACGGGTCGGTTATTCCGGTTTAGCCTCCGGTTTCGTGAAGAGAGGTATTCTCTTAAAGCAGCGGCAATATAGTATCCGGTAAAGATAGTATATCAGCAAGGCAGTAAGCATACCGAAAAGGGCTCCGACGACTATATCGCCGGGATAGTGAACACCCACATAAAGCCGGCTGTATGAAACCAGCGTGGCCCATGAAAAAAGGGTAACGGCGAACCACCTTCTTCTTACAACAAGATGAGAGAAGAGGGCAAAGGCAAATGTATTGGAAGCGTGAGATGAGATAAAGCCATAAAGACCGCCGCACCTATCCCTGACAATATGTACCAGATGAGCAATGTCAGGGTCATGGCACGGCCTGAGCCTCATAAACTGATCTTTAAAGAGCCTCACCGAGCCCTGATCGCTTGCTGTTATCAGGATAATGGCAAAAATAGTCAACAGCAGGGCCTCTCTGCCCCTCTCCCTGAAGTATATAAAGAGCACAAAGGCATAAAGAGGCACCCATGTATATTTGCGGGTAATGTAGTGCATCACCTCGTCAAAAAAGGGCGAGTTTATTGAGTTGATTATAAGAAACAGCGATCTGTCAAGTTCTTCGATCATCTCTTTTCTATTTACACCAGGCCAAATTCCCTGCGCTGGCTGGCAGTCAATCAATCTTTCAAAATGTCACTATCCGTACAGAGACAGAACTTTGCCACTCTTCAGTCCGGAACCTTGCCACTCTGTGGCACTGCGCGCTGCATCTCCGCAGTACTGCACTCCACCTCTCTGCGGCCCGGGATTCCGCCTCCCTGCGATACTGCACCACACCTCTCTGCGGCCCGGGATTCCTCCTCTCTGCGGTACTGCACCTACCATCCCGTCAGCACTGCACCACACCTCTCTACATCCGGCAGGGCTAACCAGCGGCGTCACTTTTGTCACCGCACCGTTAATTATCCGGCTTCTGAGACCATATCAAAGGTCAACGGTTCAAGGTCTGCCATAGCATATCCTTAAGCTCCTTCAGGCCGCTGCCGGTAACAGATGATATAAATAACAGAGGCATATCGGGCAGCTCCCCTCTTACCATTTCAATTATCTCTTCATCTGCCAGGTCAGATTTAGTAACCGCCACTATTCTGGGTTTGTCAAGCAGCTCTCTGTTGTATAGTTCAAGCTCCTTTGTCAATATGTTATAGTCGGCAGCAATATCATTACTGTCAACAGGTATCATAAATAGCAGTACCGGGTTGCGCTCTATATGTCTCAGAAAGCGGTGTCCCAGCCCTTTGCCCTGATGTGCCCCCTCAATTATACCGGGTATATCTGCCATAACAAACGACCGGTGATCGTGGTACGACACAATCCCGATATTTGGTGTCAGGGTGGTAAATGGGTAGTCAGCTATTTTCGGTCTGGCAGCAGAGAGAACCGACAGCAGCGTCGATTTGCCTACATTGGGAAAGCCCACCAACCCTACATCAGCAAGAATCTTCAACTCCAGAATGTACCATCCCTCGGCACCGCTCTCGCCCGGCTGTGCGTATCTTGGTGCCTGGTTAACAGAAGATTTGAAGTGAACATTCCCCAGTCCGCCCCGTCCGCCGTGAATAAGGGTCACCTCCTCGCCATGCCCGGTAACCTCACAAATCACTTCACCACTCTCCGCCCCCCTGGCAACCGTTCCCGGCGGAACCTCAATAACAACATTACTGCCGTAGGCGCCGCTTTTGCCTGAGCCTCCACCCGGCTCGCCATTACCTGCAAAGTGGTGCCTCTGATACTTAAGATGAAGCAGCGTCCATAAATTTCTGTTACCCCGGAGCACAACATCTCCACCCTTACCGCCGTCACCACCATCAGGTCCCCCCTTGGGAATAAACTTCTCCCTACGGAAATGTGCCGAGCCCGGGCCTCCACGCCCCGACCGACAAAAAACCTTTACATAGTCTACAAAATTTGGTGCTGACATATTGAGTATTATGCGACCTCTATTGGCGCACACATATTTTATCTATCGCCCCTCGTATCCTTGCGAATATCTCCTCAATCTTACCCATGCCGTCAATGCGGGCACATATCCCTTTTTGACAGAAGTGCGATACCAGGGGCTCGGTAATACTTCTGTATATCTCAAGCCTGTTATTTATCACCTCTATACTTTGGTCATCAGGCCTGCCGGCAGCGACCCCTCTTCCCGAGAGGCGTTTTACCAGCTCGCCCTTCTCAACCTCCATCACAAGCAATACATCTATTGTCATATTCCTGTGAGAGAGCAGATCTTCAAGCTGCTTGGCCTGATTAACGGTACGCGGATATCCGTCATATAAAAAGCCGTCATGGCCAACATCGCAATCTATGCTTGAGGCAATAAGTGAAGTTACAATCTCGTCAGAGACCAGATTACCACTCTTTATAACACCCTTTACCTGCTTGCCTGTATCTGTCCCCTCACTGATCTCCCTCCTGAGCATATCGCCTGTTGACAGATGCAGCAGATTGTACCGCTCCTCTATCAGCTTTGACTGAGTTCCTTTCCCCGAACCGGGCGGACCAAGTATAACGATATTGTACATATAGGCTCTCTGTTTTTCCGTTTCTATTCAATAAGAGTGTATATCTCGGGCAGGTTTCTGCCATAGCCATTATAGTCCAGGCCATATCCGGCGACAAACCCGGGAGGAATAACAAACGCCGCGTAATCGGGTCTTGACATACCCCTGAAGCTTTCCGGCTTGAATAGAAGGGTCACCACCTTCACGCTTGCAGCACGACGCAGAGCCAGGCTTCCAACAACCATCTCCAGAGTCCTTCCACTATCGACAATATCCTCCACCACAACCACACTCTTACCCTCCACATTCTCGCTCCACCCGATAAGCTCCTTTACCCTACCGGTGCTCTCAGTACCCTCGTACGAGGCAAGCTTCACAAAAGAGATCCTGGCGCTGACAGTTATCTGACGGAACAGGTCTGCTGCAAAGAGGAAGGCGCCATTCAGAACACCGAGGAAGAGGACATCCTCTTCATCAGTGAGATCTTCAGACAGTTGCCGGGCCAGTCCATTAACCGCCTCAGTAATCCTTACCTCGTCAATAAGCTTACTGAATCTCCTGCCGCCAATCACAACCTCATCCATCAGAACACACAGTTAATCTCTGTAAAGAGAGACAAAAATAGGAAATTCAGTATATATAGTCAGTTTTCCTCCAACATTTTTCATCAGGAGAGGGTATCTCAGCAGTTCTTTCGTATCCATCCGTAATTATCTTTCAACAGCCGACTGTACAGAATGAGCAAGGTGAGTCATAATCATTGCATTTGGCTGCCTGTCGGCGAGTGAGGCTAAGGCTCGCCGCGCTCTTTTTGCATTTGTGACAGAACAGAGATCTCTGTTCTGCTTTTTGCATTTTCAAAAATGGGTCTCCTGTTCTTTTGGCTTTGACCCAAAAAACCTATCTCTCAACTTTTGGCCTTGTCCCAAATTTTGGCTTTCGGCTTTTGCTTGACCAACATTTCTCCTTCACCTTTTTTTGCTTGGACCAAAAAAAGGTGACCAAAAAAAGTCAAGGCTAAAGCGGTTTCGGGGAGTCTTCACTGCGGTCAGCATACCGCGTTACAACTCGGTCTGCTACGCAGCCCTCAAACAGTAACGCTAACCGTATATCACATTTGTATCATACTGCTATTGCTGCCCTCCGATCAGACTCTTACCCCGAACCCGCTTAAGGCCAAATATAATCGACTCGCTGATTACACAGCACTGCTAATGAGACAGGTCTGTCTTACATGCTCACAACACAACCCATGATGGTAGCAAGCGCACATTATTCCCGAAATATCTTAAAGCTTTTTTTAGTGCGAGCGACAGCGAGCAGAGGCGGCACCAGCCGCCTTTTTTTACCGAACACCGGCCGTAGGCGTCAGCCGACGGCACTGATTACTGATTACAATGGCGAGCAAAGCGAGCCATCGGGC
>SLNP01000071.1 GCA_007132995.1 Bacteroidales bacterium
GTTTTATAGTGAAGCCGTCCGCGTCGGAACTCGCATGCTCTGCATGCTCAAACAGCCGACGCTTTAACAGCTGCAATTTGTAACTGCCCGTAATATGCTTCACTATTGCAACCGCTCTTTTCCCCAAACTCACTGAGGGCCAATTATAAGCGACTCTCTGATTACACATTATTGCTAATGAGACAGATCTGTCTTACATGCTCGTTACACAACCCGTAATAAGAGAAGCGACACATTATACATGATCATTACGCAACCCTTGCTGGGGGTGAGCGTGCATTTTTTGCCGAAATATCTTAAAGCTTTTTTTCAGTGCGAGCGTAGCGAGCAGAGGCGGCACCAGCCGCCTTTTTTTTACCGATTACCGGCCGGAGGCGACAGCCAACGGCACTGAACACCGATTACCGCGGCAGAGCAGCTGCCGAACCGGCGAGCGCAGCGAGCACTTCTCTCCGCTCTCCGCTCTACGCTGCGAGCTGCGCCAGCAGCGAGCCTATGCCCCATGCCCTATGCCATCGGGCGTTAGCGAGCAGCGCGGATTATATTCATGGCGCAGAGGTAGCCTCCGTATATAGCCCCGGAGAACCCTCCGCCGGTCCTGCCCCATGCAGATGCCAGGTGTATATTCCCGGGCAGCACTCCCGTGTCGAATGGTTGCCGTCCGGGCAGCTGTGCAAATCCATAAACAGCCGCCCCGGGGGTCATTATATACCTCTCTACGGTAAGAGGTGTGCCTACATCGCAGTAGTCGGTCATATCACCGAATCCCGGCAGTATGCTCTCCATCCTGGCCGTAAAAATGTCGGCTACCTCTCTCTTTTTACTCCGGTACTCCTCTTTTGATAGGTTTTTCCACTCAACGAGGTAGTCGATACAGCAGATGGCACCAACACTCTTTCCCTCAGGAGCCAGTCCCGAATCAACCTGTCCATAGTCCACAAAGGTAAAACTCCTCCTCTCAAAGGGAGCCCTGTTGTTTGGGGCGATGTCAGACTGGTTTCTGACAGAGTCGTCGAAGATAAAGGTAGAGTAGTGCCTGTTGCCGATATCTGATAGCTTGCCTTTAAAGCCGTAGTAGACTGTGAGCAAGGATGCACCCGGTTCATGTTTTCCCGCCTCTGCTCCGATAGCGGCACTATACCCGCCAGGCAGCCACCCGGCAACACTCTCCGGAGATATATTCAGCACTATTGTGCCGGCTGTAAAAGAGAGTTCGCTCTCATTGTTGCGGCCTCTTTTGCGGCAGGTGACCCCCTCTACACCCGAATCGCCTGTTATGAATCCTGTTGCCATGTGGTTAAGCAGCACCTCGCCGCCATTGGTTGCAATATAGCCGGCCAGATGATCGGAGAACTGCTGTGAACCTCCCTTTATGAAACTGGCGCCGTTGGTGTAGTAGCTACCCTGGGCAATGGTGTAGTATGCCAGCGAGAGCGAGTAGGGATCGTCATGGAAGTAGCCCAGGTTGCCGAGAAGCAGAAGCTTGAGCTCATCATTGCCTGTTATGCTGTCGAGAAACTCCCCTACACTGATGTCAGGTGCGCTCTCTTCGCCCGGCTTTCTTCTTTTCTGATTGAGGAGCTGGTTAAAATAGGCATCAATGCCACTCTCCTCACCCGGGAAATGCTCTTTGAGGACCCCGGCAGCGAGGTCTGCCTCATGGGGCAGAGTTATATCTGTTTCGCCATGAAGGAAGCGGTAGAACTCAGGCACCTTGAGAAATTCCACCGCATCGGTAACTCCCAGTTCATTGAAGATGCGCCGCTTCATATCGCGGTCGCCCGGACCGTCCATTTCGTGCAGGCCAACCTCCAGGGTGTAATCGCCCCGTTGAAAGGTGGTGGCACAGCCACCCGGCTGACTATGCTGCTCTATCAGCAACACGCTCATCCCTTCACGCACCAGCTTGGCTCCGGCCGTCAAGCCACCAAGTCCCCCGCCAACAACAATCGCATCATAACTCCTCTTCATAGCAATAACGGTTTAGTAAGGTAAATATATGGATTTTCCTGTTCTCAGCTTTCAGCTCTCAGCCATCAGTATTCAGCTGCGAGCATAACCGATGCTCCCGATCCTTTATATTGCACTCGGGTCACCGCGGCAAAGCCGCACTAGTCCCTATTCCCCAATAGGATGTCTTTTAAACTCCTTTGTCCTGTCAAAGAGGTACCGGTAGCAGCTATATTTTTTTGCGGGGACGCTGCCGATGGAGACAAAGATCTTGCGCATTTTGGGATTGTAGTCGGCTACCCAGGAGAACTCTACCTCTGTATAGTGGGGTTTCCTTTTAAAAACTTCCCTGACATGAAGGATAAATGCCGACTCGATACCGAGGTTCTGGAATTTTGGTATTACACCCATCAGCAATCCTTTTGCCCGTGTCATTGTCTTGCGTTTTTTCAGCCATAGGAATTTGATCATATTAATAAGGTGCATTTTACCATTCAGATGTTTGAATATCTGGTTGACATCGGGAAACATCAGGTAAATGGCTATCGGTTTGTCCTCGTGATAAGCGAGCCAGATAAATTCTTCATCGACAATCGGCTTAGCTGTTCTCAGCACCTCTTTTATATATTCGGGTTTGAGAGGTTCGAAGTTCGTTTTAAAGGAGGCCCATGCCTCGTTGAAAACCGCTGCGAAGTCGGCCGTGAATTTATCCTGGCCCTTCCAGGTGAAGTGCAGGAAGGAGTATCCCGGTTTGGCTGCCACCCATTCGGCTATCTTCCGGAAACGGTCGGATAGGGGTTCAGTTATATCGAGATGGAACCCCTCCATATTGTACCACACCCTGAAGCCGTACTTTTCGAATAGTTCCCTGTAGTAGGGTGGGTGATAGGGCACATCGAATGAAGGGTGTGTGAATCCATCAACCAGCAGTCCCCAGTACTTATCTGTCTCCCCGAAGTTTACCGGTCCGTCCATCGCCTCCATGCCTCTCTCTCTGAGCCACTCCCTGGCGGTATCAAAGAGCCAATCGGCTGCCTGCTGGCTGTTGATACACTCAAAGAACCCCATTCCACCAGTTGGCTGATCGTAGGTGGGTGCCAGGTTGTGATCTATAAAGGCGGCTACCCTGCCAATTAATTTACCATTCTCGTCTTCCAGTATCCACCTTTCGGCTTCACCATGATTGAAGTAGGGATTACGGGAGGGGGTGAATATTGATTCGATATCCTTGTCGAGCGGACAGACCCATACAGGATCATTTTTGTAAATTACTCTCGCTGTATCATGAAACCTCTTGCGTGTTTTGCGGTCTGTTACCCTGACGATCTTCATATCAATAACCTGCTATGTTCAACTCAATACCGGGCGCGACAGGTAATAATCTCTCTATACCTGGAAGAGACCGGCAGCCATTTCTGCTATTTGTGGTAGATGTCTTCCAAAACTGTTTTGTATTTTTCAGCTATCACCCCTCTTCGCAGCTTAAGGGTGGGTGAGAGCTCCCCGGTTGCCGGCCCCCACTCATCGGGCACAAGCCTGAACCGAAGTACCTTTTCATGCTGGCTCACTCTTTTGTTATATCTCTCCACTTCGGCTGCTATGGTTGATACTATCTGCTCCGATTTGATGCTCTCTTCTGCTTCTGCTCCGGCTTCGATGTCGGAGACCTGCTCAAAATACTTCAAGTTCGGACTGATAAGGGCACTGGCAAATTTCTGGTGTTCACCAACAACCATAATCTGGTCTATCATCGGCGACTCCTTGAATAGGTTTTCAATAAGTTGCGGAGCAATAAATTTGCCACTGGAGAGCTTGAATATCTCCTTCTTTCTGTCGGTAACCATTAGGAATTTGTCATCTGCGAGGTGACCAATATCACCGGTATGAAACCACCCCTCTTCATCGAAAGCAGCCCGGGTGAGTTCAGGGTCGTTATAGTAGCCTGTCATTACATTGGGTCCCTTACAGAGTATCTCACCATCTTCAGCTATCTTCACCTCTACACCCTCAATAGGGAACCCCACCGATCCGAGTTTTAGACCCCCCTTGTAGAGGCGGTTAATGGTTATGATGGGTGATGTCTCAGTCAGTCCATACATATTTATTATCCTGATGCCTGCTGCCCAGAATATCCTCTCCAGCTTTGGCGAGAGGCTTGCTCCACCGCAGCCCACAAGTCGCACCCTGTTACCCAGAGCAGCCCGCCATTTGCTGAAAATAAGCTTGTCGGCAATAGCCAGCTTCCTTTCATACAGCCAGCCGTTTTCGCCGAAGGGCCTGTAGCTGTCGCCCAGGCGCACTGCCCAGAAAAAGAGGCTCTTTTTGATACCGGAAAGTTTTTTCCCCTTGGATATAATGACATCGTAAAACTTTTCCAGGATACGGGGCACTGCATCGAATCCGTCAGGCCTAACCTCCTGCATATTGGCAGCTATGGTGGCCATGCTTTCGGCATAGTAGATGCTGGTGCCACTATATTGGGTCTGATAGTTGCCCAGACGGCCGCCAACATGACAGAGTGGGAGTATGCTCAGATACTTGTCGCCCGGCTGGAGGTTAAATACCTCTGCGGCAGATATAAAGTTGGTGACCAGGTTTTTGTGTGACAGCATCACCCCCTTGGGCTTGCCGGTGGTGCCGGAGGTGTAGATGAGTACTGCACACTCATCGGGGGTGATAATCTCTTTTACACTCTGTATGGCCTCTCGTGTTGCTTCGGAAGACGCTCTTCCTTTTTCGGTTATCTCCATCCAGCTCTTTTCCCCCTCTACCGGCTCGAAGGTGAATAGTGACTCCTTTATTCCGCAGCTTTTGGCCGCCGGTCCGACCACCCTCAGCAGTCTTGCATCAGAGACAAATATCGCTTTGGCTCCGCACGCTTTTATTACATACTCATATTCACTGGTGGCCAGCGAGGTGAATACCGGCACATGAATAATGCCTGCCATTGCCATTCCCATGTCGACGAAGTTCCATTCGGGACGGTTATGCGAGACGGTCACTATCTTGTCGCCCCGACGGAATCCCATCTCATAGAGTCCGTAACTTATCAGGTGGGCCAGATCGATATACTCGGCTGAGCTATATTTTTTCCAGTGGTTATCCTGCTTAAAACAGAGTGCGTCATTAACAGGAGGAAGGTCGCTGTATCGCTTCAGCAAATCGAAGGTGCGGGTTGTCTCCATGGCTTTGGGGTGGTTAGGTGTTGTTGCGGTTGCAAGATAGGAATTTGAGTGGGAGGATTGTTAATAAGAGTAAAGTTTCTTCTCTTGTTCTTTTGGGTTGACCCAAAGTCTTCTCTCTCAACTTTTGGCCTTGGCCAAAATTTTGGCTTTTCATCTTTGTTGCTGGACAAAAAGCTTTCTCTTGTTCTTTTGGCTTGACCCAAAGTGTTGATTTCTAACTTTTTTGACGGGCCAAAAAAGTTACAACCGAGGTCCGGAGCGCAGCGACGGGGTGAGCTCGCGACCTAAAGGGAGCA
>SLNP01000048.1 GCA_007132995.1 Bacteroidales bacterium
CATCCAAAATTTATACCTTCAAAGTATATCCCGGTTCAACTCTCAAAGAAATAAAAGCTTGCTGCTTCTGCGGATCTCTTATACCCGCCTGTTCTATCTCTCAAAAATTCAAAGAACTTGTCAATGTAATCCCGTTTTAAGGGACGGCAAAGATAATACTTCACCCTTTTTTTACCAAACAAATTTGGCGATTTTTTTTGCCCCTGTCATAAAGAGTTAATTACTAATATTATGACTGCTACAGGAAAAACAGAGAACCGACTCTTATTAAAAAAGAGGCTGCAAATGTACAAATAGTTTTTACCCATGCAACAATTCCTGCAGGCAAATTGCCCCCTCTTCCGCTATTATTATCCCCGCCCAACCATCTCTCGCTCCGCCCCTCCATCTGTCATGCTTAAAGGTGCCCCAGCCATGACAGATGTTGAATGTATCTTCCACTATCTATTCTATCCCCATTATCTCTGCCCCCTTCTGCTGAAGTTCTATCCTCATGCAACATGGCAACAGGCAGCGACCCGCATCTCCGCTTACCCTGAAAGAGGATCTCTCCCCTCTCCCGGCATGTGACGCCCTGGTAACACACCCCCTCAAAAAGCAGTATAGCCGTCGCAAACCCCTCCCTGGTAACTGATAAGTGCAGTGGCAGGAAGGAGGAGCAGCTACAGTTATGGTGAGTCAAATAGATGATAATTGCCATAAAAGCACTATTTTCGTGCAATGCTGAAAGAGATGAGAAACCTGGTAATTGTTCCGACCTATAAGGAGAGTGAGAACATTGAGGCCCTGATAAAAAGGGTCTTAACGCTCTCTGTCCCCTTCGAGATGCTGATAATCGACGACAACTCGCCCGACGGTACCGCCGACATTGTAAGGAGATTGCAGAAGGAGCACCCGGAGCTTCACCTTATGGAGAGAGAGGGAAAACTGGGCCTCGGTACAGCATATATTGCCGGTTTCAGGTGGGCTCTGGAGAGAGATTACGACTATATCTTTGAGATGGATGCCGACTTCTCGCACGATCCGAACGACCTGGTAAGGCTCTACAACGCCTGTCACCATGAAGGGGCCGATCTGGCCATAGGGTCGAGGTATATAAGTGGGGTAAATGTTGTCAACTGGCCTTTAAGCCGGGTTATTCTATCATACTGCGCCTCTGTATATGTCCGTATCATTACCGGCATGAAGATTAAAGATACAACTGCCGGCTTCAAGTGTTACCGCAGAAGGGTGCTTGAGAGCATGAGGTTTGAGCTTATACGGTCGGTCGGATATGCCTTTCAGATTGAGATGAAGTTTACCGCCTGGAAATTGGGCTTCAAGGTAGAGGAGATCCCTATTGTGTTCACCGACAGGGAGTATGGCACATCAAAAATGAGTGGTGGCATATTTAATGAAGCGCTATGGGGAGTCCTTAAGATGAAGTACAGAAGCCTCTTCTCAAAAAAGTTTAACCACGCCGAAAAGAGTAACGGATGAGTACAATAATAATAGAGGGAGGAACCCTGGTAAATGAAGAGAGTGTTTTCAGGGGTGATATTCTTATAAGGGGCGACAAAATAGCTGCGCTCGGAGACATAAGCAGTGAGAACATTGAGGCCGGAGCCCAGATAATAGATGCCAGCGGCCTGATAGTGATGCCCGGGGTTATAGACGATCAGGTACACTTCCGGGAGCCGGGAATGACCCACAAGGGCACTATTTTTTCCGAATCGAGGGCTGCAGCCGCGGGAGGAGTCACCTCATACATGGAGATGCCCAACACCTCTCCTCCCACAACCACAGAAGATCTGCTGAGGCAGAAGCTTAAACTGGCCTCAGAAACCTCGTTTGTAAACTACGGCTTCTATCTGGGGGCAACCAATGACAACCTCGATCATCTGCTCTCGACCGACACCTCTCTATACTGTGGTGTAAAAGTCTTTATGGGCTCATCTACCGGCAATATGCTGGTAGACAACGAGGATACGCTGAAGGGAATCTTCAGCAGCGTCAATAGCATCATAGCCTGTCACTGTGAAGATGAAAAGATCATAAAAGAGAACCTGGAGCAGGCACTTGCTATTCATGGCGAAAAGATACCTATAGATAAGCATCCGCTCATACGAAGCAGAGAGGCGTGCCTGACCTCATCGTCCAAAGCTGTCGAACTGGCCCGTGAGTACGGCACAAGGCTTCACCTGCTTCATCTCTCAACGGCCGACGAGCTCGCTCTGCTCGACGATCGCCCTGTAACAGACGAAAAACTTATTACCGCAGAGGCGTGCCTGCATCACCTGTGGTTCGATGACACCGCATACGAAAAGCGTGGCAGCTTCGTGAAGTGGAATCCGGCAATTAAAGGTGCCTCTGACAGAAAGGCGCTGATAGATGGTGTTAACAGCGACCTGATAGATATAGTGGCAACCGATCACGCACCGCACACAATAGATGAAAAGAGCAACAACTATATGAATGCCCCGTCGGGAGGGCCACTGGTGCAGCACTCGCTTGTTGCAATGACAGAGCTGTATCATCGCGGAGAGGTTACTCTTGAAACCATAGTACGCAAAATGTGTCACAACCCCGCCACCATTTTTGGTATTAAAGAGAGGGGGTTCCTCCGAAAGGGGTATAAGGCCGATATAGCAATTGTAGACCCGGCAAGGCCCCAAAAAGTTTGGTATGACAACATACTGTACAAGTGTGCTTGGTCGCCCTTCTCTGGAGAGATGTTCCTGTCATCGGTGGTCACTACCATAGTTAACGGCACCATCGTTTACGACAAAGGGAGGTTTGATGAGGGTTATCGCGGAGAGGCTCTCTCCTATAGCCAAAGCAGAAATTCTTGATCAGGGCAGCCGCCGTTGCTACGGGGAGGAGAGACCCGGCACTTCAACCGGGTTAAAGAGATGCGGAAAACATGATTTCGGCCCTCTTTAAAGACAGATTATGCAGGCATCCGGGAGCAAAGAGCCGACCCGGGCAAGGCAGTCGGCCGGGCTTCACCTAACAACAAACCTCACCATATTACGGGTGTACTGAACCATCAGCCTCTCTCTGCCGGCGGTTATCTTCTCTATCGCTTCCGGGGTGAAGTGTCTTATTGTCAGCATCTCTGTGCTCTCATTCCATGCAACACTGAACCTGCCACCAAGAATCTCTATCAGCCTCGTAAGGCGCTCCTTCTCGTAGTCGGCACACACATCAATACTCAGCGCACTTGCCTGAACAAGATTAACCTTAATACCAAGATCATTAAGGGTCGTAAAAATGCGACTCATATTGTCAGATGTTGCAAACGAAAAGTCATCGGGCACGATAGAGATCAACACCTGATTCTGCTTCCTTACATACACGGGAACTTCATGCTCTGAAGGGGCTTCACCTCTTATCACCGTACCGGGTGCCGTTATATCGGCAAATGAGCGGACATAGAGAGGTATGCCCTTGTTGTGCAGCGGTTTGATGGTTTTCGGATGTATTACCTTGGCACCGGAGAATGTCATCTCAACCGCTTCACGGTAAGATATTTCATTAAGAAGGGCGGCATCAGGCATCCATTCGGGATCGGCATTAAGCAGGCCGGGCACATCCTTCCAGACTGTAACCGACTCAGCATTAAGCATGTTTGCTATAAGGGCAGCAGTGTAATCAGAGCCCTCCCTGCCCAGAGTCGTGGTATATCCCCTGGCATTGCCCCCTATAAAACCCTGAGTGATATACCCGGATGCGCCATTGAAATCGAATGCAGAAGCCATAAGTCCGGCACTCTCCTGCCATTTTACATTCGCATCGCGATATCTGTCGTCTGTAAGCAGCACCCCCCTTATATCTATCCACCCGATATCCAGCCCAACGCTTTTGAGGTAGGCAGCTATTATCAGCGTCGACCATATCTCGCCACAGGAGACTATCTGGTCATAGTCAAAGTCATAAAGAGAGGGGCTGTTGCTATCCAGGTAGCTCATGGCCGTGGCCACGCTCTCTCTTAAAATGGATGCCTCTTTGGTGGAACCCAGGCCCAGTGCCTCCAGAACAGCATAGTGACTTGATACAACATCTTCAAGCAGGGCTCTGTAACTACTGTCGCCGTCACTCCACAGGCCAACAACATTCTCGAGAGCATTGGTAGTTTTACCAAACGCAGAGACCACAATTACCATATCTCTCTCTTCGCGCGATACTATCCGACCAAGGTTCCCGATACCATCAACATCTTTTACCGACGCACCTCCAAACTTATATACCACCATCTTTCGCGAAAAATTTGATTCAAAATTACAATTATCATCACTACCGACAATTCATTTTATTAATTTTGTCACATCCCCGGAAGAGAAACTAATCATCATTGTCCTATATGAGCAGCTATAATATCACCACCCTGAACGACTTTATTATACAGAGACAGAAAGAGTTTACCTATGCCAGGGGTGAGCTCTCAACCCTGCTTCACCACATTGGCACCGCGGCTAAAATGGTAAACACCAAAATACGACGGGCCGGCCTTGTAGAGATACTGGGACGCACCGGCTCTGTAAACATACAGGGCGAGACACAGCAGAAGCTTGATGTATACGCAGACGAGGTGTTTATCAACGCCCTGCTGTCAAGTGGTGAGTGTTGCGGTGTAGCCTCTGAAGAGAATCAGAGTGAGGTGATTTTCACCGATGCCTTTGGCCGCGACGGTAAATATGTGGTATGTATGGATCCGCTCGATGGCTCGTCAAACATCGATGTCAATGTATCTGTGGGCTCAATCTTCTCAATATACCGCCGCGTTACTCCGCGCGGTCAGAAGGCAGCAAAGGAAGATTTCCTGCAGCCGGGTTCGCGACAGGTAGCCGCAGGTTATGTAATATACGGATCATCTACAATGCTGGTATACACCACCGGATGCGGGGTTAACGGGTTCACACTCGATCCGGCAATGGGCGAGTTCTGTCTCTCCCATCCGGCAATAAAGACCCCTGTAGACGGAAAAATATACTCTGTTAACGAGGGCAACTACATTAAGTTCCCTGAGGGGGTGAAGCGATATATAAAATATTGTCAGGAGAGAGACACCGAGACATCGCGCCCATACACCTCGCGATATATAGGTTCTCTTGTCTCCGATTTCCACCGAAATCTTCTGAAAGGGGGAATATTCCTGTACCCGGAAAACGAGAGTGCCCCAAGTGGCAAGCTTCGCCTCATTTACGAGTGCAACCCGATCTCCTTTATTGCCGAACAGGCAGGGGGCATGGCCACCGATGGTTATGACCGTATACTGGAGGTCGACCCCCGCACCCTCCACGAGAGGTCACCCTTCTATGTAGGTTCTGCCAACATGGTAAAGCAGGTAGGCGGCCTGATACTGCAGTACAACGGACAAGAGAGAGAGAGAGAGGTTTAGAGATTTTGGAGGAACCGGTCACTCTGATTACTTTTGCCGGGAATGGTCACCTGTCGCCCTTTGGCCGGAGGCCGGCTGCGGTTGGCTCTCTGTTTGAAACCCTGATAAAGGATGAAAAGTATAAGTTTACCGGATCTCTACACCGGGCATCCCGGCCGGGAGGCAATTGCCCGGGCGTTGGCAGAAGAGCACCATCTCTCTCTGAGGCTTGAAGGGCTTACCGGCTCATCTATGGCGCTTCTTGCGCTCTCTCTCTTCAGGGAGGCGGGCAGAAGCTTCCTTATTATAGCAAAAGAGAAGGATGATGCCGCCTATCTGTTAAACGATCTCTCATCATTCACAGATGACGAAAATCTGCTTTTCTTTCCCTCATCATTCCGCAGGTCAGCACGATACACTACCACCGATCCGGCCAATATAGTATTGAGGACCAATGTTCTCAACAGGTTCTCATCGACGAAGGGCAGAACCATAACCATAACCTATCCTGAAGCAATAATGGAGAGGGTAATAAGCAGAGGCGACCTGGTCAGAAACAGGCTTGTCATAAGGCAGGGTGATGAGTTGCCAACAGACTTCCTCGAAGAGCTTCTTCAGGAGTACCGGTTCACCCGCACAGACTTTGTTTATGAGCCCGGGCAATATGCAATAAGGGGCGGTATTGTAGACCTCTTCTCTTATGCAGCAGACCGCCCCTTCAGGCTCGACTATTTTGGCGATGTTGTTGACTCGGTAAGGATATTCAACCCCGAAGACCAGAGAAGCGAAGAGGTTACCGGCTCAGTAACCCTTATACCCGATATTCAGAGTGGCAGCTCAGGCAGCACAACGCGGTCACTGACCGACTTTCTGGAGAAGGGAACAGTGATATGGGCCGAGTCGCCTCAATATCTGGTTGAACGAATCGACTCTGTTTATGAGCAGGCAGCCGCAAATGGTGAGGGCTCTGAGGGAGAAAAGATAAGAGAGGGGCTGCTTACCGGCAAAAAGCTCTCTGCAGATATTGCCGGTATGGACCATATAGCCGTTGGCCGGCAGAGCATAACCGGCAGAGAGAGGGTTGTCACTTTCAACACATCACCGCAGCCGGCATTTGCAAAAAATTTCGGGCTTCTGGGCGACAGGCTAAGAATAAACAGCGATGAGGGCTACCGCAACCTTATTGTCTCTGACAGTGAAAAACAGCTTGAACGGCTCAGGGCAATCTTTGCAGAGACGGGTCATGAGACCCTCTTCAGCACCCTGCAGGCAAATCTTCATGCCGGCTTTTCCGATCATGATGTAAGGATTGCCCTCTACACCGACCACCAGATATTTGACCGTTATCACAAATACCGCATAAAGGGCTACTTCACAACAAAAGAGTCAATCTCCCTTAGGGAGATAACCGACCTCAATCCCGGTGATTATGTGGTACATACAGATCACGGTATAGGTCGTTTCGGTGGTCTTGAGAAGATCGAGGTAAACGGAAAAATGCAGGAGGCAATAAAGCTTGTATACCGCGATAACGATATACTGTATGTGGGAATACACTCACTGCACCGCATATCAAAATATAAGGGCAAGGATGCTGAAGCGCCCAGAATACACAAACTGGGTTCCGGTTCATGGCAGAAGCTGAAGCAGAAGACAAAGCGAAAGGTAAAAGAGATAGCTGCCGATCTTATAAAGCTATATGCCAAAAGGTTATCACAACCCGGATTCAGTTACTCGCCCGACTCATATCTACAGCACGAGTTGGAGGCCTCATTTATCTATGAGGACACCCCGGACCAGATATCGGCAACATCAGCGGTAAAGGAAGATATGGAGGCCGATCACCCTATGGACAGGCTTATATGTGGCGATGTAGGCTTCGGTAAAACTGAAATAGCCGTAAGGGCAGCCTTCAAGGCTGCGGCAGATGGCAAGCAGACCGCCCTGCTGGTTCCGACAACCATACTGGCTCTACAGCACTACAAAACATTCAGGTCGAGGCTTGAGTCATTCCCCTGCCGCATAGAGTATATAAGTCGTCACAGGAAGCCCGCTGTTCTGAAGCGGGTGCTGCAAGAGCTTGCAGAGGGTAGCATAGATATAGTAATAGGAACGCACAAGCTGGTTGGCCAGGGGGTGTCATTCAAAGATCTGGGGCTGCTGATAATAGATGAAGAGCAGCGATTCGGCGTAGCGGTAAAAGAGAAGATCAGGGCAATGAGGGCCAATATTGACACCCTCACCCTTACAGCAACGCCAATACCCAGAACTCTGCAGTTTTCTCTTATGGGTGCCAGAGATCTCTCTGTTATGAACACACCCCCTCCCAACAGAGTGCCCATAGTGACTGAGTTGCATGGCTTCAATGAAGATATTATCAGAGAGGGTATCGATTATGAAACCGGTCGTAACGGGCAGGTCTTCTTCATACACAACAACATAGAGACTATAAAGGGGCTGGAAGAGACCATAAGAAGGGTAGTGCCGGCGGTAAAGACAGCCGTTGTTCATGGCCGCATGCAGGGAGTCGATATAGAGCAGATAATGGGCGATTTCATTGAGGGTGACTACGATGTTCTTATTGCGACTACTATAGTTGAGTCGGGGCTCGACATCCCAAATGCCAATACAATATTTATAAACGATGCACACACATTCGGTCTCTCCGAGCTGCATCAGCTGCGAGGCAGAGTTGGCAGGTCTAATCGCAGGGCCTTCTGTTACCTGCTTACACCGCCACTCACAACGGTTACCCACGAGGCACGCAGGAGGCTCAATGCCATAGAGCAGCACTCGGGTCTCGGGAGTGGTTTCAGCATCGCGATGCAGGATCTGGATATACGGGGGGCGGGCAATCTGCTCGGCGGTGAGCAGAGCGGTTTTATTGCAGATATCGGCTTCGAGACTTACCGGCAAATCCTTGCTGAGGCTGTTGAAGAGCTTAAGGAGGAGGGCAGAGAGAGGGCCACAGCACCTGACAATGTAGGCAGGAGAGATGGAAAAACAGCGACTCACAAAACTGAGCGACCTGACGCAGATAACGAAACAGCGGTTCACAAAACTGAGCGTGTTGATGCAGACAGCAAAAGGGTGGTCCTTCCGATTAAGAGCAGCGATGTGCAGGTCGACACCGACCTGGAGATAATGATACCGGACAGCTATGTTAATAACATATCGGAGCGAATAAGGCTGTATCGTGAGCTCAACAGTGTCGGTACAGAAGAGGAGATGGCCTCCTTTGTCGCCATGCTTAAAGACCGTTTTGGCAAGGTTCCGCCGGAAACAGAGGCATTGCTGCAGATAGTACTTATAAAATGGAAGGCCGCTGCCATCGGGGCGGAAAAAATAACCATAAAGAACCGAATGATGCTTCTTGGTTTCGGCAGTGGTGCCGGCAGCGACTATTACGGCTCAGAGCCTTTTATCCGGCTCATGAACTGGGTAAACAGTAACAGGCTGCGCATGAAGGTACGGCAGAGGGGCGAAAGGCTCACCATAACAGTCGCAGATGTAGCCACCATAAATGAGGCGGTTTCTGTACTCGACAAAATGTCAGAGGCTATAGAGCCAGAGAGAGGCTGAAATTGAAGGTCAACCCGGTTGAATCATTGCTGTTGTCAGGGAAAAAAAGTAACTTTGCCGGCTGATTTGCTGACAATTAACAGATGAATTTTATCGCAGACATAGGTAACACGGGAATAAAGTGTGCCACTGCCCGAGGCGCGGAGCTTCATGCCGTGAAGAGGTATCAGACAGTCAGGGAGATGGCTGATTCACTGCTATTGGCCGGCACCCGCTTTGATGGCATAATAGTATCGTCTGTGATAGCCGTTGAGAGCAGTATTGTTGAGACCCTTAAAGGGTTATGTTCGCTCTTCCTGATGACCAGCCACACCACCCCGCTGCCATTCAGCAGCAGGTACCTTACACCGGAAACCCTGGGCGGTGACAGGATTGCCGCCATGGCTGCCGCACACAATAAACATGGAGAGAGGGCCGTTCTGGTCATTGACGCCGGAACAGCCATCACATTTGATATCATTGAAGGGGGTGTACATAAGGGGGGTACGATATCGCCAGGTATAGATATCAGGTTTCGCGCCCTGAACAGCTTTACAGGTTCGCTGCCACTGGCCTCGAAAGAGGAGGCGCTTACTCCGGAGCTTCCGCTAACCACGCTCACCACCCTCGATGCTATAAAAAGGGGTGTATTAAACGGGGCAATTTTTGAAATAAATGAGTATATTCGCAGATTTAATAAATGCCACCCTGATGGTCTGGTAATAATTACAGGAGGCGACTCAAAGCTCCTGTCAGAGGCAACAGACCAAAAGTGTATCACAGAACCCGATCTGGTATTATTGGGTTTGAACCACATACTAAATTATAATGCAGATAAGAGTAGTTAAGAGAGCAACCATTCTTGTAATAACCCTTCTGCTTGCGTTGCCGCTAAGCGGACAGAAGGCCGTTAACTCGCCATACGCGAGGTTTAATCTCGGCATTCTTGAGACGCGGGGCAGCTCCAGGTCAGCAGGAATGGGCGGTTTATCGGTTGTGCTTCGCGACAACTCATCGTTCTCATTCACCAACCCGGCATCATACAGCGCGGCCGACACCAACTCCTTCCTTTTTGATTTTGGTATGGAGTACGGGCTTGGGCAGCTTAGCGACGGGCAGATCAAAAGGTCGAGTGATGACCTCAATTTTCATCATCTGGCCATAATGTTCCCCATAACCAAAGGGTGGGGTTTTGGTCTGGGAGTGGTGCCTGTAAGCAACGGTTACTACAATATCAGTCAGCCGATAACCGAGGGGCATCCCCTTTACGACCCCATAGCGGGCGACCTGCTCATAACTCACAGGGGTGAAGGTAGTTTCACTAAGGCGTTCGCCGGAACCGGTTTTCATATAGCAAGAGGGCTTTCGGCGGGCTTAAACGCAGGTTTCCTTTTCGGCGAGATAGAGCGGTTTAATGAGTATGCGTATGTCAGTGACAACAACCTGTTTGACAGCAGGATGCAGGAAAAGCTATCGCTACGCGGCATCGGCCTTGAGGCGGGTCTTCAGTACCTGCATGAGCTTAACGATGACCGTTTCGTAATTATTGGAGCTTCATACAGGTTTCAGAACAGCGTCGCCTCAGATCACTCCAGCATGTTTGTACGCTTTGCCTCGGGTTTTGCGGCACCGGGAGTGCCTTATGCATATGACACTCTCAGCTACTCTGATATTGAAGGTGGAGAGGCGATTCTACCACAGAGATTCAGTGGCGGAGTCGGTTTTGGTATAAGGAACAGGCTTATGGCCGGTGTCGACTTCCATTACAGTGACTGGACACAGGCAGAAATAATGGGCAATCCCGGAAGTCTTGCTCCCAAAAGGGGAATCAATGCCGGTCTGGAGTACATACCCGACCGCTTCGCCCTTCAGGGCGTTTTTAACCGCATGGAGTACCGTCTCGGAGGTAGGCTGACAGAGAGCTATATAGCAATAGGCGATGAGCAGGTAAATGAATTTGGCATCACTTTTGGAGTAGGTATACCGATTAGGCGTTCATGGTCAAAGGCCAATTTTTATGTTGATTACAGTAGGCGCGGAGCAACCAGAAATGGTCTCCATATTGAGAACCTGCTGACCTTCGGGTTGAGTGTGAATCTCTACGACTACTGGTTTATTCAGAGAAGATATGATTAAAACAGAACTATACAGAAAAATGAAAACAGCACTCTACACATCAGTCGCCATGCTGCTGCTGGCAATAGTGTCAGCCGGCGACTTAGAAGCACAAACAGAGACACAGGCAAGGTTCAGCAGCCCTGAAGACAGCCTGCTCTGCCTGACCCACAGTAATCTCACACGCGATTTTATGCGTAACGACGATTATGATCTGGCGATGGAGTCATGGAGAATTGTATATGAGGTATGTCCCCTCTACACCAGAAACACTTACTCAAGGGGAGTAGATCTCTTCCTGCACCGATTCGAACAGACGGGAGATATCGCATACATTGACACCGTAATGATACTGTACGACCAATGGTTTGAGTTCTTCGCACCGGACGACCAAGCGGGTATAGACAGAAGGCGTATTGCCATATTGACGCAGGGCGCTTACCACCAGAATTTTCCTGAGCACTCTGTAGAGTTTTACACCAGAGCGTACGAACTGCTGAAGCCATACTTCTATGAGCATCCCGATATGCTTATAAACGATTTCTATATGGTCTTCACCATATCCGGTATAAACCTTCTCAATGTTGGTGAACTGGAGATGGAGCAGAAGGTAGAAGACTACTTCGCCATTCAGAAGGCGTTTGACAACTATCTCGAAGAGAACCCCACCAATCTTGAGATGATACAGCTGCGAAGCACCAATGAGAGTTTCTACTGGAGTTCCGGTATACTCACCTGCAACAATATTATTCCGACCTTCAGGGATCAGCTCGAAGAGAGCCCCGAAAACACGGAGTTGATGCAGCGAGTCATCTCTATGCTTCGTGATGCCAACTGTACTGAAGACGAGTTCTACTTCGAAACAATAGAGAGGTTCTACGCTTTTGAGAGGAGTGCAGAGTCAGCTTATGAGCTGGCCGAAATGCACTGGGAGAGAGAGAATATTGATGAGGCAGAGACATATTACAAAGAGGCTGTAGAGCTCTCGACAGACTCAGTACGGAAATCACAGACAATTGTCAAGCTGATGTCAATAGAGCGTCTGCGCGAAAATCCCAGAAATGTTGTGGAGTTGGGTCGCAGGGCCGTAGGCTACGATCCCGAAAACGGCCTGGCATACTACCTGATGGCGGTATCGTTCTTCGGAGCAGAAATAAGTGAAAACCCATTTATCAACAGCACCGTAAACTGGGTTGTGGCAGACTATGTACAGAAGGCCCTCGATGCCGGTCTTGATGCTACGCTCCGGGCTCAGGCAGAGGAGTTACTGCAGGGTGTAAGGTCCCGCTTCCCGAGATCTGAAGACGCCTTCTTTGAGAACTTCTACTACGAACCCGGCGACTCCTACACAGTAGGTGGCTGGATCAATGAGAGAACCACCGTCCGTTACAGAAGCTGACAGTGAAACCGCAAAAGGGTATATCACCATTAACAATATTAAGAGTTGCAGTCCTGCTGGCAGGGGCTGCACTCTTTTTTTCATGTCAGGAGGGGCTCGATGAGGTGCCCGGGTTTGAGATAGACGAATACCCCGCCCTTACGGTCCGCAATCTCAATTCAACACAGACAGACTCGGGGAAGGTGCAGTTTATCATGAAGGCTCCCATACTGCATCACTACAGCAGGGCAGTTGATGAGCCCTACACCCACTTCCCGGAGGGCTTTGAGGTCACCTTCTACGATGGCAACCCCAATCCCGTTGCCTTTGTATCGGCCCGCAAAGCGAAACACTTTGAAGAGAAGCAACTCTGGGAGTTACGCGAGAGAGTTGAGCTTCATAACACGGCCAACAATGAACTGCTCGAGACAGAGCTTCTCTACTGGGATGAAGAGAAAGAGCTTATATATACCGACCGGTTTGTAAGGATAACAGGCCCCGACCGCAGGGTAGAGGGCTACAACTTCTCATCCGACCAGCGATTTGCCCACTGGAGAATAGAGCGTGGCACCGCCACTATTTATCTGCGTGATAGATGAACAGGCTCTTTAATCAGATAATGACCTTTATCTGGCTTGCCATTCTGGTAGCCTCTGTCGCTCTTGCTGTTGTATCGCTTGTAAGAGGCGAGTTCCGCGACACCTTAGCCTTTGCCGCTATGGCAATTGTCTCTCTTATAATGTATCTTTACAGGAAGAATAAGAAAAAAGGAGAGTAGTGGAAATTGTCATCTTCATACTTGCAGCCATCTTGTTTTCGGCCTATTTCTCGGGCATGGAGATAGCATTTGTGGCATCTAACAGGTTGCGTATTGAGCTTGACAAGAAGCAGGGGCTTTCCGGCAGTGCCATTACATCTATGTTTGCCCGCAACCCGGGCCAGTTCATCTCCTCTATGCTTGTCGGAAACAACATCGCCCTGGTGGTTTTCGGACTGCTCTTCGCCCGTCTCATTGCCAATCCTCTTATGGCGGTTACCGAATCAGATGTGGCAATCCTGCTTATACAGACAGTAGCATCTACCATTGTGGTACTGATCTTCGCAGAGTTTCTGCCCAAGCTGCTATTTATGATGTCGCCCAACTTTTTTCTCCGCGGCCTGAGTCTCCCCACCGCCCTCTTCTACTACCTCTTCTACCCCTTCTCCAGGCTCAACCTGACAATTGCCAACAGGCTTATCACGATATTCTCCGGCAGCAGGGCGGGGCTGACACATAATGAAGATCAGGTATTCAGCCGTGCAGAGCTGAACCATTTTGTAGACCTGATTGAAGATGGCAGCGAGAAAGATGAAAACGGAAGAAGTGACATACAGATATTTCGCAATGCCCTTGAGTTTGCCAATGTCAAACTCCGTGAATGCATGGTACCAAGAACCGAGATAGAGGCGCTCGACATCAACTCAGACCTTGCCGATCTGAAGCAGAAGTTCACAGAGACCGGACACTCCAAAATCCTGATATACGAAAACAGTATCGACAACATAATAGGGTACTTCGAGTTTAAAGACCTCTTTAAGAAGCCGGCGAAGATTGGCGATCATCTCCGCAAGCTTGCCATTGTTCCCGAAACAATGCCTGCAAACAAGCTGCTCTCGTCATTTGTCGATGAAAAAAAGAGTATAGCGCTTGTTGTAGATGAATTTGGAGGAACCTCGGGCATGGTGACCATAGAAGATGTACTGGAAGAGATAGTGGGCGACATAGAAGATGAGCACGACTATTACGACTTTACCGAGAAGATGACAGCTAACGGAGAGTACCTTTTCTCGGGAAGGCTCGACATAGACTACCTGAATGAGAAGTACGGCCTCGATTTGCCGGAAAGAGATGATTATGAGACTCTTGCAGGGCTCATACTCTATGAACACGGCAGCATACCCGGTGTAAACGAGATAATACAAACCGGTAGCAACATCTCTATAAGGGTTGTAAAGGCAACCGACACCCGCATTGAGCTGGTATCGCTTAAAAGTGATACCTCCGAAGATCCCCTTTAACCTACTCCTGCCCCCCTTTCAGTTGAGAGTAGTATTTGAAATAGAGAGGAATGGTCTCTATACCCTTGAATAGGCTGAAGAGCGGGAAATGCTCATTGGGTGAATGTATAGCGTTAGAGTCGAGGCCAAACCCTATCAGAATCGACTTTGTATCCAGAGCCTTCTCAAATACCGAAACAATGGGTATTGATCCTCCACTTCTTACAGGAATTGGCTTCATGCCAAAAGTCTCTTCCAGAGCCATAGCGGCCGCCTCATATTCAGGAGAATCGAGCGGGCTAACATAGGCCTGCCCGCCATGCAGCACCCTTGTTTTTACGGTTATGCCTTCGGGGGCAAGCGATCTGAAATATTGGTCAAACTGCTTTTCAACCTTGCGGAAATCCTGATCCGGAACAAGGCGCATAGAGATTTTGGCAAAGGCCTTTGAGGGCAATATTGTTTTGGCACCCTCGCCGGTATATCCTCCCCATATACCGTTAACATCGAGCGAAGGCCTTATACCGAGCCTCTCTATTGTTGAGTATCCCTTTTCACCACCAAGGTAGTCAACACCTATCTCACTGCTGTACTCATTATCATCATGTGGTCTCTTGGCCATCTCCCTGCGCTCATCACTGTCAACCTCAATCACATCATCGTAAAAGCCGGGAATGGTGATCCTGTTATCCTCGTCGGTCAGTTTGGATATCATGTCGCACAGAACATTACAGGGGTTAATGACAGCCCCTCCGTAGAGCCCCGAGTGGAGATCCCTGTTCGGTCCTGTCAGCTCAACCTCCATATAGGCCATACCCCTGAGCCCCGTTGTAACGGTGGGTGTTTCGAGCGCTATCATAGGGGTGTCAGATATCAGAATCACATCTGCCGCTATCATATCTCTATTTTCAAGGCAGAAACTCTCCAGATTGGGTGATCCTATCTCCTCCTCACCCTCTATCATAAACTTGATATTACAGGGAAGTATGCCCTCCTTCACCATTAATTCGAAAGCCTTCACATGCATAAAAAACTGCCCCTTGTCATCATCGGCACCACGGGCATATATCTTCCCATCCCTTATCTCCGGTTCGAAGGGGGGACTCTTCCAAAGCTCAAGAGGTTCGGCAGGCTGCACATCATAGTGGCCGTAAACGAGCACAGTAGGCAACGACTCATCAACTATCTTCTCTGCAAACAGAACAGGGTGCCCTTTGGTGGCAAACACCTCTGCCCTGTCGGCCCCTGCCTCCAGCAGCACTCCCTTAAGGTGTTCGGCGCATCGCACCATGTCACCCTTATTCTCATCTTTCGCGCTTACAGAAGGTATTCTCAGGAGTTCAAAAAGCTCATTAATAAACCTCTCCCTGTTAGCCTCGATATACCCTTTCACCTTTTCCATAGATGGGTTTTAAACAATTAACATATAATAAGTCAGCAAGGAGAGATCCCCCCTTTTCCCGCCTCTAAGATATAAAAGAGATTGTAAAAAGTGTAATGCGTGGCGCCTTAATCTATCAATCCCTCTGTTACCATCTCCCTGCGCACAGAGAGCAGTTCGCGATACCACGCCTCTCCGAACCTCCTGATCAGTGGTTCCTTCAAAAATTCATAAAGCAATATGCCCTCAGAGAGCCCCTTTTTGCGGCCGCTTTCACATATCTGCCACTGCTCGTAACTCACTGACAGGAAGCCTTTCAGCTGTGACACCCTGACAGGAAAGAGGTGGCACGACAGCGGTTTTCTGAACTTCACCACACCACTTTCACTCGCCTTTTCGATTGCACAGGAGAAAATTTTGTTACTGCAGATCGCGTAGGCGCACTCCTTGCCACCTACAAGGGGGGTGACCATTTCACCGTCAGAATCGGTTACTGACCTGCCCACCCTATCTGTTACCTCGGCCGATCGGGCAGGCAGATAATCAACTATAGCAGGGTATATTTTTTCGAGAAGCTTCACCTCGGCTTTCGTAAGGGGTGCCCCTGAGTCTCCATACCAGCAGCAACCACCCCCGCACACCTCAATATCGCAGGCAAAATACTCCCGCAATATATCGAAGCTCACAATAGTCTTGCCTATCCTCACCATATCGTTCAGTCATGAGTCTCAATAAGAGGGGTGCCTGACATCTCTTCGGGAATATCGATGCCCATAAGTGTAAGAATTGTTGGCGCCACATCGGCCAGCAGACCATCTCTGACAGATTTAACAGAGTCACTCACCACTATCATGGGCACGGGATTCATGCTGTGGGCAGTATTGGGAGAGCCGTCGCCATTTCGGGCATAGTCAGCATTGCCATGGTCACTTATTATTATAACATCGTAACCACTCTTTACCGCAGTGGCAACTACCCTCCCTGCACACTCATCAACAACGGCGACGGCCTTGCAAATGGCCTCATACACACCGGTATGGCCCACCATGTCGCCATTGGCGAAGTTAAGACATATAAAGTCATGTTCACCCCGCTCAAGCTCTTCGCACACCCTAACTGTAACTTCAGGTGCACTCATCTCGGGTTTCAGGTCATAGGTAGCAACCTCAGGCGAAGGCACCAGTATTCTATCCTCCTTTTCGAAAGGCTCCTCCCGCCCACCTGAGAAGAAGAATGTAACATGGGCATATTTTTCGGTCTCTGCTATTCGGAGCTGACTTTTTCCACTGCGCCCCAGAACCTCGCCAATAGTATTCTCCACATTATCTTTGTTGAAGATAACATTGACACCACTGAATGTTACATCGTACGGAGTCATGGTGCAGTAGTGCAGCGGCACTCTCGTCATGCCGTGTTCCGGCATATCCTTCTGGGTAAGAGCCATAGTGAGCTCCCTCGCCCTGTCATTGCGAAAATTGAAGAATATCACAACATCGTCCGGCCCTATTGTGGCAACAGGGTTTTCGCCCCCCTCTGCGGTTACCACCAGCGGCTCAACAAACTCATCGGTAACCCCCTTTTCATAAGAGCCCTCTATAGCCTGCAGAATATCACTGCACATCTCGCCCCTGCCATGCACAAGCATATCATATGCCCTCTTTATGCGCTCCCATCTTTTATCGCGGTCCATCGCATAGTACCTGCCGGCAAAAGAGGCCACCCTTACACTGCTGCCCTCTATGTGGTCAAGCAGCCGTTTCATATAGCCTTTACCACTTCGCGGGTCGGTATCACGCCCATCGCCAAACCCGTGAACAAAAACTTTTTCAAGTTGGTATTTTGCCGTCATATCACACAGGGCAAACAGGTGCTCCAGGCTCGAGTGCACACCCCCGTCAGAGAGCAGACCCATAAAGTGAACCTGACATCCGCTCGATGCCGCATATTCAAAAGCGTTTACAAGCGTTTCATTACTCTCAAAATCACCGGAGTCGATAGCCCGGTTTATCTTTACAAGATCCTGGTGAACCACCCTTCCGGCACCGATATTGAGGTGTCCCACCTCAGAATTACCCATCTGGCCATCGGGAAGGCCTACAGCCTCGCCTGCGGCGAGCAGTTTCGATGAGGCATTCTCTTTTATAAGCGAATCGATCTCAGGAGTTGGCACCCTGCTTATAACATCAGCCTCCGAGCCGTCGCCTATACCCCAGCCGTCAAGAATCATCAGAAGAACCCTCTTACCCATACAGTACAATCTGTTAGAAGTGTGAAAAGAAGAATTGATATCAAAAGGGGGCAAAGTTAACCTTTTTATCCGCCGCCACCTAAAGCC
This sequence comes from Bacteroidales bacterium, assembly GCA_007132995.1. GTDB lineage: Bacteria > Bacteroidota > Bacteroidia > Bacteroidales > VadinHA17 > SLNP01. The sequence continues at coordinate 18,167 of SLNP01000048.1, forward strand.
TCAGATGTTATATATGAGCAGATGGGGCGGCAGCAGGAGCACTCTGCGCATGCAGAGAAGAGTGTCAACACCCTCTTTGTGCTCAGTTTACGCCTCAGCTCCGTACAGGTAACCCGGCACCTGTTTCAGTATGGGAGATATGGCATCAGCGTCTCTCAATTACTATGTCATAACCGATGCCATGCTTAGTGGCCTCATAATCAATGTCCCTTCCGACATAGTTTCTCCACTCAACAGGGGTCATATTCCTCTCAATCAACGGGTAGAGCGACTCTGCCAGATAGTCGGCATG
>SLNP01000035.1 GCA_007132995.1 Bacteroidales bacterium
GCTGGCTGTGAGTAGAAAGATGGTGTGGCGGGGCATATAGTGGCGCCGGCTTTGGTAAGCAGGGTCATATTGCGCAGGTGTATCAGGCTGTAGGGTGTTTCGCGTGGTACCAGAATGAGTCTCCGCCGCTCCTTGAGCATAACATCGGCGGCGCGGCTTATAAGGTCATCGCTGATACCGGCGGCAATGCGACCGGTCATTCCCATTGAGGCAGGGCATATTATCATGGTATCCCACTCTGATGATCCCGAGGCGAAGGGGGCGTAGAAATCATCATTGCTGTAGATGGTTGCACTGCCGGGCATCTGTGGCTTCTCCTTAAGCTCATACTCCCATATCTGCATGGCATTGTCACTGAAAATTACAGCAACTTCGGGCGCCTGCTGCCCCTCTGCCGGCGTGGCAAGACTTTTCAGCAGCAGCCTGGCATAGATTGATCCGCTGGCGCCGGTCACCGCAACAACTACTCTTCTTTTCCCTGTCATTTTCAGTTTTTCTGTTAATTCTCAGTGGCTGGCTTTTTACAACACCTTTCGGTTCGGGCCCCGAAGGCTTCTCTGGCCCCAACCGTCTCAGGCCCCGGGCCTCCAAACCTCCTGGTCTCGGTGCGTCTCTGGCCCCTAAGGCCTATCTGGCCCCAAACCACCTCAGCCCAAAATCATCCCAGGCCCCAAACCATCTCAGCCCTCAGGGTCACTCACCGCCCCTCACTCCTTACCCAGTATACGGCGGGTAAACATCTCTACACCGCGGCTGGCAGGCTCCTGAATAAACTCCACATGCTTGTTTATAGGCACCGATATATCGCCCGGATCAATCAGCCACAGCGATGCCTCCGGGGGTGCGTAACCCACCAGTCCGGCCGCCGGGTACACATTGAGCGAGGTTCCTACGACAAGAAAAATATCGGCCCGTGAGGCAATCTCCGCCGCCTCGGCCATAGCCGGCACAGGCTCGCCGAACCATACTATGTGAGGTCTCAGCTGGCTCCCCTCATCGCAGAGGCTTCCCGCCTCAATATCCTTGTAGCCGATATCATAGATGAGAGAGTAATTGGCTGTACTGCGCACCTTGGTCAGTTCGCCATGCAGGTGCAGCACCCTGCTGCTTCCTGCCCTTTCATGCAGGTTATCAACATTTTGCGTTATTATGTCAACATCGAAATGTTCCTCAAGCTTCGCCAGCCCCCTGTGTCCGTCATTAGGCTCACACCTCTCCAGTTGCCGCCGCCTCTCGTTATAGAAACGCAGCACCAGATCACGATTTTTGGCCCAGGCCATAGGCGTCGCCACCTCCATAACATCGTACTCCTCCCAGAGCCCCCCGGTATCGCGAAAAGTTTTAATACCACTCTCAGCGCTTATCCCGGCCCCTGACAGAACCACCAGCCTTCTCTTTTCCGCCATAGCAACTCCTCCCTTCTTATCGGTTCACCCTCAAATATAGAGAACTTCACCAACATTTTTGTCATGAACTGTTGTCAAACAGCCCTTTCCGGTCATCATGATGGAACCACCGGCCCATGTGAAACATTAGCCCGGCAACCCCATTAATGAGAGAAAAAGATGAGCTATCTTTGGGAGTATGATAGACCACCACACAGTAGAGCGCATACTTGATTCGGCCGACATAACCGAGGTGGTACAGGAGTTTGTAACCCTCAGGAAGAGAGGCGTTAACTATCTGGGGCTATGCCCGTTTCACAACGAGAAAACCCCATCGTTCACCGTCTCCCCATCGAAGGGCATCTTCAAATGTTTCGGTTGCGGCAAAGGGGGTAATGCCGTCAACTTCATTATGGAGCATGAGCATCTCAGTTACCCCGAGGCACTGCGCTTTCTGGCCCGCAAATACAACATAGAGGTAGCAGAGCGCAAGCTCTCCGAAGAGGAGAAAGAGCGCAAGAGCGACCGCGAGAGCATGCTGGTGGTAACATCGTGGGCCGCACGCAAATTCGGGCACTACCTCTTCGACACCGACGAGGGCAGGGCTGTGGGCCTCTCATACTTCACCGAGCGGGGGTTCCGCCGCGACATACTTGAGAAGTTCGACATAGGTTACAGCCCCGAGCGCTCCGACACCCTCACGGCCGATGCAGCCAAAGAGGGTTACAACATCGACTATCTTGTAAAGACCGGCCTCACCATAGAGCGCGACAGTCGAAAGTTTGACAGGTTTTACGGCCGCGTCATATTTCCCATACACAGCCTTTCGGGTCAGGTACTCGGCTTTGGCGGGCGCATACTCAGTGCAGATGCCAAAGCAGCCAAATATCTCAACTCGCCCGAGTCAGAGATATATCACAAAGGGAAGATACTTTACGGCATTTATCAGGCCCGGCGGGCCATTATAAAAGAAGACAAATGCTTTCTGGTCGAGGGCTACACCGATGTACTCTCCGTTCATGAATCGGGAACCGAAAATGTGGTAGCCTCGTCGGGCACCGCCCTCACACCCGAGCAGGCAAGGCTCGTAAAGCGCTTCACCCCCAACATCACTATATTGTTCGACGGCGACGAGGCCGGCCTCAAGGCCGCACTCCGCGGCATAGACATAGTGCTCGAAGAGGGAATGAATGTACGCATAGTGGTGCTTCCCCCCGGCGAAGACCCCGACTCACTGGCCAAGAAGAGCAGCGTTGAAGAGTTCAGGAGTTACATAGAGGCCAACGAGAAAGACTTCATACGGTTCAAAACCGAGCTGCTGCTGAAAGAGGCCAAAGACGATCCCGTCAGGCGGGCAGAAGCCATCAACGACATAGTACGCAGCATAGCCATCATACCCGAGCAGATCTCGCGCACCGTCTTCATAAAAGAGTGCAGCAACCTGTTACAGATAAACGAAAGCGTACTCTTCAACGAGGTAAGCAAGCTGCGCAGCCGGCGGCAGTTTCAGACCCGCAACCGCTATCCCGAAGCCGGCGATGTTGCCAAAACCGCCGCCCCACAGCCCCAGCCCAAACCCCGCGAGCTAAGAGGTCCCGCCTACTACTCAGAGCGTGAGCTTATAAGGCTGCTTCTGAAGTATGGCAGCCACGAGTTCGACAGAGAGATTATCGGCGAAGAGGAAGATGAAGATGGCGAGCAGCCAACAGCCGTTATAACCGTAGCCGACTTCATAGTACGCGAGGTGACATCCGATGAGCTCACCTTCACCGACAAGCTTATGGCCTCTTTTTTTGAAGAGTACCTATTTCATGTAGATCAGGGCCTTTTCCCCGGCGATCAGCACTTTGTAAGGCACACCGACCCCGCCATAACAAGAACCGCCGTTGACATGCTCGCCGACTCGCATGAGCTCAGCGATCTATGGAGCAAGAAAGGCACCCACATAGACACCGAAGACACACTGTTGTGTCAGGTAGTGTCGCAGTCGGTACTCAAGTTCAAGAGCGACAAGATAAAAGAGATGCGTAACGAGCTGTTAAAGAAGATAGGAGAGGCCGACAGCCGCGACGACATACAGTCCGTTATAGCCATGCAGAAAGAGGTCTCAACCCTCAACAACGCCCTTCATGAGATATCGAAACACCTTGGTGGTCGTATAGTACTGTAGGCAGGTTATGCCAGCCCATTAGGGAATAGCCGGTTAGTTGTATGGTGCCGTGCGAAGGTTATACTAATCCATTTTGAAATCACCCCGGAGTTGTACAGTGCTGCAGGCAGGTTATACCGGCCCATTTTGAAACCACCTTAGCGGCCGTATAGTGACGTGGGAAGGTTATACCGGCCCATTTGGGAATGGCCGGTCAGCTGTATAGTGCTACAGGCAGACTACACCGACCTATCCTGGAATCACCCCGGCAGCGTAAGTGCTGCAGTGAATCAAGCTCACTTTGCAGCGGAAGCTGCAGGAGGCACGGGCGTTCCTGCCGTAAGCAGTTCGCGCTTATCGTGCAAATCATCGCTACCCGCCTTAAGGGCTTCCTTCTTCTGTATGCGACCCAGGATAACAGCCATAACCGAGCACACCAGCAGTGAAATACCCGCGATAATAAATGAGACCTTATGGGTGCCGCTGGCAGCGTAGAGCATCTGCGACAGGCGGCTGAATACAAAGCCACCCACCCCCCATGCCGTAAGCACGAAGCCATAGTTGATACCGAAATTTTTAAGGCCCCACAGCACCTTGGTAAGAGTGGGGAAGAGCGACAGGTTAGTTCCGAAGTTAAAACCAATAAAGGTTGCAAAGAGCACAATTACCAGTGCAGAGGTGTGGTCGCCTATCATCACCACCGCCAGAAACATCAGCGATGCCTGGAAAAGCAGCAGTATGGTGAGGGTAAGAATTCTTCCTATCCTGTCAGAGACAAACCCCGCTATAATTCTTCCCGACGCGTTACCGACAGCTATAATAGCCACAGCCAGGAATGCCGCTTCGCCCAGGCTGTTGCGGGCCATGCCCGATATACTCCCTATAACCATAAGGCCTGCGCCCGAGCCAATAAAGAGTATAAACCATATAAGGTAGAAAGAGGGTTGCCTGAACAGTTCGCCCGCGCCAAAATCCCTGCCTGCACCGTTATATGAGGCCTTCTTTGTCGGCTTCTTCTTCTCTTCAGGTACATAGCCCACCGGTGGGTTTTGAAGCAGCAGAGAGCAGCCCATCAGAATAATCAGGAATGATATGCCCAGAATAAGCATGGTACTCTGTATGCCGTAGTTGTTGACAAGCCATGTGGCCAGTGGTGCTATATATACCGGGGCAATGCCGAAGCCCGACACAACTATACCTGCAATAAGGCCCGTTTTAGAGGCAGGAAACCACTTAAAAGCCGGAGGCGTTGCAGATGCATACCCAAAGCCTATACCCACACCCGCCATAACACCGAACCCCAGCACCCAGAGGGCGTAGCTGGTGGTAAAAGAGAGCAGGGTAAAGCCCGCCCCAACCAGCAGGCCGCCAATGGCAGCCGTTATTCGCGGCCCCCTCCTGTCCTGAATTCTTCCCGCCAGTATCATTGTAAAGGCGAACACCAGAATACATACAGCGTACGGGTCATTGAGAGTGGCCAGATCCCAGTCGAAAGCCCCCTCGCCGCCTCTGGCAATGGAATCTTCAATGGCATCCTTAAAGACACTCCATGAGTATAGTACACCAAGAGCGAGGTTGATAGTGAGGCCGGCCAGAACGACTATCCAGCCGCGGTTTTTTACAGGTAGTGAGGTCATGGTTTTTACAGTTAACCGATACAGTTTTTTTCGGGCAGCGAAAATAGAATAAACCACGACAATTACAAATGACCAGGAGCAGCACATTGTAAATATTACATGGGGCTGAGCATATCATGATATGGGAGCGACTGCCACCTTTACAGACAGAAGCTCCGCCTCAGGGCAGCCATTTGTCTTTTGAGTCAAAGTTTGTAATTTGGCCCCTGAGCATGGCCGGCCACATCTGCCCCGGCTCACAAAGAGAGAGGCAATGCAGACAAGAGTGACAATAGCGCTTATACTATTGCTTGCCGCCTGCGCCACGAAGCGGGTAGCAGAGCAGCCCGGGCATTATGAGATGCTCGACCCCGACCGTTTCCGTCTGGAGAGTTCCCTGGATCCTCTGGCAGTGATTATTGATATCCGTTCGGCCGATGATTACCGGGAGGCCCATATAGAGAGAGCCGTCAACATGCCCGACAGCGCCTCACTGATCGATTACGCCGCCACCCTGCCGCACAGGCCGCCGGTATATATCTACTGCGACGAGATTGACCGCAGCATCACCGTTGCCGGAATACTGCACCGCCGCGGATTCACCTCACTCTATATACTCGATGGAGGGTTAATAAGGTGGCGAAGCATGAACCTCCCCCTGGTAAACTATTTACCCAGTTGCTGCCTAACAATGCGGGCAATATATTTACCCACTATATCGAACTCCAGGTTAACCACTGTGCCTTTCTTAAACTCGTGGAAGTTGGTAATTTCCCAGGTATAGGGAATTATGGCCACCTCGAACGAGTTGTCTTTAGAGTTTATAACTGTAAGGCTTACCCCGTTAACAGACACAGAGCCCTTCTCGACAGTGATATAGTCATCCTGTGCCGGCTCATACTCGAAAGTGTAGTACCAGCTGCCTTCAGCCTCCCTCACATCGGTACAGACAGCCGTCTGGTCTATATGGCCCTGTACCAGGTGGCCATCCAGAAGCGAGTCTATCCGCATGCTCCTCTCAAGGTTGACTTTCGAGCCCACCTCCAGAAGCCCCAGGTTACTCTTGTCGAGAGTCTCCTTTATCGCTGTTACTGTATAGGTATCGTCCTTTATCTTTACCACGGTAAGGCATACACCGTTATGGGATATGCTCTGGTCAATTTTAAGTTCGTTGGTAAAAGAGCATCTGAGTGTAATATGCAGATTCTCCTTCTCCTTCTCCATCTTCACAACCGTTGCGGCTTCCTCAACTATTCCTGAAAACATATATTTCGCTTTTTAGTGGTTTCGACAAAGGTATAAAAATTCAGACTCTCTATATTTTTCAATGGTGGTGGCCGGCCTCATCATCTGCTGCCGCCTGCCGCCTGTCGCCAGCCGCCGGCCCCGTCATCATCTCCTGCTGCCGCCATTCGCCGACTTCATCATCTGCCGCTCCCGCTTCTGCCGCCGCCTCAACTTCACCAGTCGCCGGCCCCGTCATCATCTCCTGCTCCCGCCTGCCGCCGGCCGCCGGCCGTCCCTCCTCTCAACTCTCCTCTTCTTTGCTCTTTCCCCTGTTGCCGGCCCCATCATCTGCCTCTCCCTGCGGGTCATCAGCCCTCCATAGCAGCTTCTTGCCAAACCCCAGCCTGTTGTCGGTAAGCTTCAGAAAGGTGATATCAATAATCCAGAGGTATATATCCATGGCCACAGCATAGGGGAACCTTTTCAGATAGCTTCTTCTGGCCCTCTTCAGCCTCTCGCCCCCGGCAACCGATACCCGCCCCTGAAACTGCACACCCCTTATCTTGCCCGGTATCCGGGTCTCCAGGGCTATGGTGCCCGCCACCAGCGAGTTCAGGCCAAACTCCCTGCCATGTCTTGTATCGACATCGGTGGTAAACACCAGGGCATTCTCACTCTCCATATAGGCATAGAAGCAGCTTGCACACCATGGCTCATCACCATCGGTTGTACATACTGTAAGCAGATGGTGTTTCCTGAGCAGACTCCTGATTCTCTTCTCCGGCAACCGGCGGCCATCGCTCTCTTCCCGCTCTCTGGTACTCACTTTATAAGATATAGTTTCTCCTGACGGGCGGCAATAAACCGGGCCCTTCCGTCGGCAAAAATAATATTCTCTTCCGAACCGAAGCGCACCATCTCATTGTCCCATTCCGGAACCCTTGCCGATATGCTGAACTCAAGGGCATAGGTTGTATTGTTATAGAGCTTATGTTCTCCCGCACCTACTATAAAGTTCTGCTCTTCCGTCCGTCCTATGGTCATGCCCGCTCCGTGACCGTAGTAGTTCACCGGATGCGAGTACATTACCGGATTGAGATTTTCCGCCCTTCCTCTCTCCAGAACCCTTCTCAGAATCTCATTGCCGGTACGCCCCTCTACCATCTCTTCCATACAGATATCCTGAAAGCGCTGCGCCTTCCTGAGCAGGTTCTTCAGCCCTTCGGGGGCATCGGTTTCGCCATGTCTCAGCACATATCCGCTATGCTGCATATCTGTTGTAAGGCCCATGTAGAATATTCCCACATCGCTGTGCAGCAGGTCGCCCCTTCGTATCACATTGTCGTTACCGTACCTGGCCCTGTTTTCAGGCCCCCGTATTATTCTGAAAGAGGGGAAGAACCAGTAATCGAGCTTAAGCTCTGTTATCCTCTCTGCTATCCACCACCGCACATCGTCGGTAGTTGTAACATCGGGGGTAATAACGGCATTGCTGTAGAACTCCCTTATAAGATCCTGTGCCAGCCCTGCCAGATGTCTGTAGAAGCTCACCTCCCAGGGAGTTCGTGTTTCAAACCAGCCCATCACCACAGGCTTGGCCGATACCAGGCGGGCGCGGTACTGCTCATCCAGGGCCTCGTAGAGTTTTGTGTAGTGGAAGTGAGATATACCGTTGGCATGGCTGAAGTCATCTATAACCTCCGGGTCGTAGTTAATACCAATTCTCTGCGGCGAGGCCTCTCTCACATAGTCGGCTATAGCGGTGAACTGAGCCTCGGGGCCCGATGCCCTGTCGGTAAAGATGCTCTCGTACATATATCCCGATGCGGCCGCTCCGTGCCATGTGGCCGACAGCTTTTTAAAGCCATGGTCCGAGTCATGAAATATCAGTGCCGACAGCCTTCTGGCCCCATCGCCCGGCCAGGTGGTAAGAGTCCGGTAAACGGGGTCTTCATGATATTCGAAGCAGATAACGATCCACATATCTATATTCTCCCGCCTCATTATTTCGGGCAGAACATTGTCGAGCTTCCACTCAAGGTTCTTATTGTAGAGCTCCGTCTGCTCTCTCTGTGTCAGTATAGCCTTGTCGATGTCGCGTGTCTGCGCCTCCAGGGGGAGGGACAGGAGCAGGCCCATAGCGGCCGCGAAGGTGAAGGTAAAGAGTCTCATGGCTGGTGGTTTTTATAGGGTTAATGGTATAATTGGGTTTCGTCTTACTTCGTTAATCCGGCAGGCAGTTTTTTTATCTCCTGAAGTGCTAAAGCCGGCAGGGCTGTCAGGCCCGATATCGATATCATGCCGGCAATCTGTTACTCTATTATCTCCTGCCGCAGCCGTGCCAGATAGTTGCGTATGTTGAAGAGCGTCTCGAGGGTAATGGTCATATCAGAGCCCGATGCCACTATAACCTGTCGTGAGGTGTCTATCTCAAGGTCGTCTGCCTTGTAGTATATGTTGAAGGTATCGAAATAGCGCTTCAGGTAGAGCAGCTTTTTGGTATAGAACACAACCATCGGGTCGTCGTAGTAGTTCCTCATAAAGGTGAGCAGTGTGTTGAGGGTGTACTTCTGCTCGGCTATTCTCTGCACCACAGCGGGGTCCGGATTCTCCGGGTCGAGGGCCAGATTGGTGGCCAGGTAGAGAGCCTCAATGTAGCCCCCCATTATCATGAGGCCTGCGGTGCTCTCCCTTCCGTATTGCCGCAGGTGCGACTCTATATTTTCGAAGGAGCGGTTCATAATTGCCATTACCGAGTCGGCATCGGCCATATCACGCTCTATCTCCCTTACAGGAGCGAGAAGGTACTCTTCCGGCACATTGAGTCTATCTGCCAGTGTGCGTACGGCAAAGAGGTATCTCACCATATCCTGGTTGCGGTTGAATATTTTGAGGTAGCCCAGATTTACACCATATACTCCCAGGTTCAGGGCCGCCTTGGCACTGGTCATATAGTTATCGACATTCCCTGTCGGGTTGAGCACCTCACGCTCGTAGGGTATATTGAGCCTTTCGAAAATGTAGGTTATCTCTACAGGGGTGAGAAGGCCATAAAAGACCTCCCTCCTTTCCGGTGCAATCTCTGCCTCTGCCTCAGAGGGTGTGTAGGTTGAAAAGGTTGGTGTAAAAGGTTCGGCCTTCCTTCTCTCTCCGCAGGAGAGTAGAACAACCGCCAGCAGCGCTGCCACCGGCACGGCTTTAATGAGTGTAGATCGCATAAGGGCTTTCTTCGATTCAGTTTCTCTTATGGTACCTTGTAAAATTATGAAAAAGAAGTGTTATGAACAAAAAGAGAATATTTCGAGATAGAGAGAACACCCGGCGGCACCCTAACGGCTGCGAGCCTTGCGAAGAACAATATTGCGCAGTGCCAGCCCGAAATATTTTATATCTGTAACTATTGGCGAGCGGTCGTATGCATCGAGATATCTGAGTTCAGAAAGCTCTATCTCTTCCAGGTTGCCCGGAATATCTGCATAGAAGGGGGGAATAAGCCCCGGCTTGTATTTAATACGCCTCTCCTGCAGCTCTTTGCTGTAGAGAGAGAAGTAGTGCTGGCTAAGCGGCCTTACACCCACTATTTTCATATCGCCCTTGAACAGGTTAATAACCATAGGGAGCTCGTCGAGCCATACTCTTCTGCAGAACCGCCCCCAGCTTGTAATACGGAAGTCATGCCTGAACTTACCCCCCTCTTTAAGGTCATAGAGCCTGTAAACATACTCTTGCAGGAACTCCGAGTAGGGGTGCATTGTACGCAGCTTATATACCCTGTAAATCTTGCCACCCTTCCCTATGCGGTTAAGGGCTATAAGTGCTCCGTAGTTACTGTTGGTTTGTTGCAGAGGGGCGCTGTACTTTTCGGCCTCAATGCAGAGATTGTTACCTATAAAGCTCTCTTTCCTTATCAGGAAGCCGGCCCGGCATATACGGCCCAGTGCCTCGGCCCTCGATATAACATGTGGTGAAGTCCCTAGCAGCAGCAGGTATATCCTTCTGGTAAGCCTCAGCTTTGGCAGAATTCTCTTGAAGAAAAAATCTATTGAGTAGATGAGGTAGTTGAGCACCGGCGGGTACCTCTTCAGAATCCTCTTCTTCCTCTGGTTTTTGGTCTCCAGGCAGCAGATCATCCGCCCACCCTGTTTAAGCTTGCCATTCACCTCATCGAGCAGACTGTCTATATCTCTTATGCGGTTCATGTTCCGCACATTGACAATATAGTCGTAATCGCCCTGTGGCAGATTGGCTATATTGAATGGAGTACCTGTTGAGAGCACTGCACTTTTGCCGTTCAGGTTTCCGGCCGCCATCGCTATTATGCTGCATGCGGTGGTTTCGCCCAGCTCCCTGGCAATCTTCTCTTTTGTTATCCTCTCCTGCTCTGTAAGGGCTGCGGGGTGCAGTGTTGAGGGCCCTGTCTCGCCCACCATCTCATACTCCGAAAGATTCCGCTCATCATCATCTGTCTGTATCACCTCACTCTCCTGCACAACAGCCTTCCGGAAGGCGAGGTATATGGTTCCTGCAATAAGCTCAAGCAGGGTAGCCATTCCGACGGTTCCCAGCACAATGGTGCGGCTGTAGTAGTACTCGCGGAAAATGTACATAAGCATTGTGGCAAGGGCCAGCGATATCAGATTGCTGGTAACAACCCTTGTGAAGAGGGTGCGCAGATTGGTGATCTTGCCGCGGGTCATCTTGCCGTTGATGACAGAGACAGCCAGCCATATCACCACCAGCGTAATAAAGAAGGGGAGGTGCGACGGGAGGTAGGCCCTGAAGCTGGCCGGTTTCATCCATATCCAGAACAGGAAGCAGATGGCCAATATCAACATGTTGGCCAGCAGCGATAACATTTTGAAATTACGCGCCTCCATTACGGCTTAAATCCCCAATCAGGTAACAAGTGCAATACAAAAGTAAGTTCTTTATCACTACTTACAAAAGAGAGTGAAAAGATATTTTACCCCTGAATGCCGGGCAGGAGCCTGCAGATCTCTGTCCCGGGCAGCCTTCGCATTGCTACAGCCTCTGCTGAAGGGTAAAAAAAAGAGTGCCGCCAATATGACGGCACTGCTTTTAATATGACTTTTCCGGTTTCAGATTCAATAACCGGAAGGGATACTCCTTCAGCTCCGGAGGGCTATTTCTGCTTCAGCTTGGCATCCATAGAGAGGGTGGCATGCGGTACCGCCATCAGGCGCTCTTTGGCTATCAGCTTACCTGTTTCGCGGCATATGCCGTATGTCTTGTTCTCTATCCTCACCAGTGCCCCCTGCAGATGCTGAATAAACTTGAGCTGCCTCTGTGCAAGCCTTCCCGCCTCCTCTTTCGACAGGGTGGTAGCCCCCTCCTCAAGAACCTTGAAGGTGGGCGAGGTATCCATAGTGTCGTTACTTTCGGCGTGGGTAATGCTGGCCTTCAGGGTATCGTAATCTTTTTTGGCCTTGTCGAGCTTCTTATGAATAAGTTCCTTGAACTCCTCAAGCTCCTGATCTGTATATTTTGTCTTTTCAGCCATAGCTTCATCACTTTAATTGAGGTGTAAAGATAGTGGTTTATTTCAATAAACCGAACCTCTTTGCCAACAACCGGATGGTGTGCTCAAAAGCCCGTGCCACCAAAGTATGCAATGGTTCAAATAGCATTTCATCGGTCCCTTGAGGCACCCCCGGAGCGGCCCTTCCTGACCACTCTGATTTCCTCCGGCTGCCACCGCCCTCCGGCCGCCGCCTGAAGCAGCCCATCAGTTACCCCGGTAGCATCTGCTGCCATGCTCTTTGGCAACAGTTTCGGGGCCGCCGCTCACCACCTCTCAGCGCCCCCTGCCGCCACCTGCCATCACCTGCAGCTCTGCGCAGCCAGATCACCTCCTCTCAGCGCCTCCTGCCGCCTCCTGTCACCACCCGCAGCTCTGTGCAGCCAGATCACCTCCTTTCGGCGCCCTTACTGCCACTTACCACCCTGCGCAGCCCGCTCACCCACCTTACAGGGTAGTAGAAGAGAGCCGTCAGCCTGCTTCGGGTGCCATACCTTCTCTTCATCCATGAGAGAGAGGGGAAGATGGCACCCAGGGCGAAGAGCAGCCTGCCGGCCATACCCCCGGGCGGCGGTGTCATACCGCTCTGCCCGGCCACAGTGCTGTCCCTCTCAACCCCTTTCGGATCGTCCAGGAAGCTCAGAAACCGGGCCGCCGCATCGCCCTCCGGGGCAGGCCAGTCTGTTACACCGCAGCCGCTGTAGAGCAGATCTGCCACAGCCACGGCGTGTGCTACCGCATTTACTGTACCGGTGGTTCGGGCCGCCCCCACCAGAGCCGAATAGGAGAGTTCTGGGCCATAGCGCCTCAGCATAAGGGCTATATCGTTGTAGAGCCGCAGCTGCGACTCACCTTTCTCCTCATGGTAACCGAGGTGCGATGCCAGGTAGAGGAAGTGCAGCCCATGGGGTGGCACCCTCATACCGCCACACCGCTCATCGGGATTGCTTCCGGCCAGCATCGCTTCGGTCATCCTGTTGCCCTTATCACTGAAGAGGCGGAAGTGTATCTCCGTGTATATACCATTAATATCTATCTCCGGCAGATGTTTCGATGCCGGCATCATCATCATTTTGTGAATGGGCGACTTAAATGGCAGTGACCGGTATCCTTTGCCCCTTAGCAAATTGTGGAACCGCATGGCGTCGCCGGCAGAGGTAACAATATCTATATCGCTCATCTGCCTCAGCCCCCTGTCACCGTACAGGCATCTCTCAAGCACCACCCCCTTTACCGGAGTAAACCCGATACCGCCTTCGGCAGCCAGAGAGCTTACAGTAGCAAGGGTCTCGTATATCATTGTGTTGCGGGCCAGGCTCGAAAGAGAGCTCTTGCGAAGTGTGAGGGCAGCCTCCCCGGGCAGCAGCGACATCATACCGCATCGCTCAATGGTATCGTGCACCAGAGCTATTACGCCATGCTGGTTGGCAAGCCTTATGAAATTACCCCAGTTGGTTACAGTGGGCGCCAGTGAGAGGGCCTCCTCCGAAGGGGGCGGCTCATCTCCGCAGTAGCGGCCCGTAAGCAGCAGAAGCCTCTGCTCCGGTGTAAGGTCCGGTTGTTCAATACTCCACATACCCATTACCGGTAAAGATAGGAATATGAGCGGGCAGCCGGTGCCTGGTTCCTTAAATATTGCCGGGCTGCCGCCCTTATCTGAAAAAGGTGTTATTGTGAAGCGGGGCTATCTCCCCCTTCTCCTTATAACCAGCTTTACCGGCTGGTCCTCTATCTCTATCTCCTTCACCCCTTGGCCATTGAGCTCATCAGATACCTTAACCTCCGTTGCCAGAGTCTGGGCACCTATATAGGCGGCGTGGCACTTTACAGCATCCCTTACCAGGTAATGGTTCTCTATCAGCACCTCTATCTTGTCGGTAACCTCGAAGCCACTCTCCTTGCGCAGGTTCTGTATCCTGTTTACAAACTCCCTGGCAATACCCTCATTCAACAGCTCTTCTGTTACAGTTACATCGAGAGCTACTGTTAGTCTTCCCTCGTTGGCAACCAGCCATCCCGGAATATCTTCAGATATTATCTCCACATCCGATTCGACTATCTTGCTTTTGCCGGCCGGGGTGTTGATTGTAAAACTGCCTTCAGCCTCCATTTTCGTGATATCGTCCTGGCTCATGGCAGCTATCGCGGCAGCCACCTCTTTCATCTTCTTGCCGAAGCGGGGCCCCAGCTTCCTGAAGTCGGGCTTTATCTTTTTCACCACAATGCCGGAGGTATCTTCAATATACTCAACCTCTTTCACATTGACCTCTGTAAGCACCAGGTCTTTCACCGGTTCAAACCTCTTTCTGAAGGTTTTGTCGGGCAGCGGCAACACCATTTTTGCAAGCGGCTGCCTCACCTTAATACCCACCTTCTTTCTCAGTGCCAGCACCATAGACGATATCCGCTGAGCTATATCCATACGCTCCTCAAGCCCCTTGTCTATCAATTTCTCATCACATTCGGGAAAGAGGGCCAGGTGAACAGAGCAGTCGCTGCCCTTACCTTTCTTACCGCTGCACTCCGCTTCCCTGCAGAGGTCGGTGTATAGCCTCTCCATGTAGAAGGGGGCAATGGGGGCCGCCAGCATCGCCACCGTTTTCAGGCAGCGGTGCAGCGTCTGGTAGGCCGCCAGCTTGTTATCATCCATATCGCCGCCCCAGAACCTTTTACGGTTAAGGCGCACATACCAGTTGCTCAGGTGTTCGGTAACGAAGAGCTGAATAGCCCTTCCCGCACTTGTAAGGTCATAGTCGTCGTAGCTCGCCCTCACCTCCTTTATCAGAGAGTTGAGAAGCGATATTATCCACCTGTCAATCTCCTCCAGGCTCTTATCACCTACCGGCTCCTCCTCTCCGCTGTAGCGGTCAATGTTGGCATATAGCGCGAAGAAAGAGTAGGTGTTGTAGAGGGTGCCGAAAAACTTGCGGCGCGCCTCCTCGACCCCGGCGATATCAAATTTGAGATTGTCCCACGGCTGCGCATTTGTTATCATGTACCACCGCAGCGGGTCAGAGCCATATCTGTTTATGGCACTGTAGGGGTCTACCGCATTGCCCAGCCTCTTTGACATCTTGTTGCCGTTCTTGTCGAGAACCAGACCGTTCGATATGATATTCCTGAAGGCTACCGAGTCAGATATCATGGCGGCTATGGCGTGGAGTGTAAAGAACCAGCCCCTTGTCTGGTCAACACCTTCGGCTATAAAGTCGGCCGGAAACTGCTTTTCGAAATGGGCCTCGCTGTTGAACGGGTAGTGGTACTGCGCGTAGGGCATGGCCCCCGAGTCGAACCATACATCTATCAGATCTTCCTCTCTTCTCATCGGCTTGCCGCTGTCGCTCACCAGCACTATATCATCTACGAAGGGGCGGTGCAGGTCGAAGCTGCTGTAGTTCTCGCTGCCGGTGTCGCCGGGCACAAACTTCTCAAGTGGGTTGCTCTCCATAAAGCCCGCCTTCACAGATTTTGATATATGCTCCTTCAACTCTTCGGCCGAGCCTATACATCTGTATTCGCTGCGATCTTCCGTTGCCCATATCGGCAGCGGGGTTCCCCAGTATCTTGAGCGGCTCAGGTTCCAGTCAACCAGATTCTCAAGCCACTTGCCGAAGCGGCCTGTTCCTGTCGATGCCGGCTTCCAGTTAATGGTGTTGTTCAGCTCAATCATCCGGTCGCGAAGCGAGGTAGTCCGTATAAACCAGGAGTCCATCGGATAGTAGAGTATCGGTTTGTCGGTACGCCAGCAGTGGGGGTAGTTATGCAGGTACTTCTCTATTTTGAATGCCCTGCCGGCCTGTTTCAGCCACACCACAATGTCAACATCCAGCGGCTCCTCGCCCTCCGGGGCATCACTGTACTCACTCTTCACAAACTTACCGGCAAAAGGAGAGTAGCTCTCGCTGTTAACCCTTTTGGCCAGGAACTGCTCATCGATATCCTCCAGAGGAACCATGCGCCCCCTTTTGTCAACCAGCGGCCCTGTGGTGTCGTCATTTCTCTTCACCAGCAGCGGAGGTATTCCATTCTCTCTTCCCACCCTGTAGTCGTCGGCACCGAATGTAGGTGCTATATGCACAATACCGGTACCCTCATCTGTAGTGACAAAGTCGCCTGTCACCACCCTGAAGGCACCCTCGCCCGGGTCAACCCAGTCAAGAAGCTGGTGGTAGCTTATCCCTTCAAGCATCTTTCCGGGAAACTCAGATACCACCCTGTAGGGTATCTCCCTGTCGCCCTTCCTGTATCGCTCCATGGGAAGCGAAGCATACTCTTTCGGGAAGTATTTGTTCAGAAGCTCCTTTGCCAGCACCACATTTACCGGCAGGCCGGTGTAGGGGTTAAAAGAGCGCACCATAAGATATTTGATATCGGGCCCCACAGTCAGCCCCGTGTTCGAGGGGAGGGTCCAGGGTGTTGTTGTCCATGCCATAATATCGACGCCATCGGTGTCGGCAGCATCGAACAGAAAGGCGCTTTTATCGTCATACTTCATAGAGAAGAGCGCCACGCAGGTGGTATCCTTCACATCGCGGTAGCAGCCTGGAAGGTTCAGCTCGTGCGAACTCAGGCCCGTACCTGCCGCCGGCGAGTAGGGTTGAATGGTGTAGCCTCTGTAGAGCATGTCCCTGTCATACAGCTGTTTCAGCAGCCACCAGAGAGTCTCTATATAGCGATTGTCATAGGTAATATAGGGGTCGCTCATATCTACCCAGTAGCCCATCTTGCGGGTAAGCTCCTCCCACATATCGGTATACTTCATTACATCTTTGCGGCATGCGGCGTTGAACTCTGCCACCCCTATGGTGCTGCCTATATCCTCTTTGGTAATGCCCAGATCCTTCTCAACGCCCAGCTCTACAGGAAGACCATGGGTATCCCATCCCGCCTTCCTCTTCACCAGGTAACCCCTCTGCGTCTTATAGCGGCATATTGCATCTTTAATGGCGCGGGCCATAACATGATGAATTCCCGGAATACCGTTGGCCGAAGGGGGCCCCTCGTAGAAGATGAACTCACCCATATCGCCTACAGATCGCACGCTTTTCGCAAAGGTGTTGTTGTCATCCCAGTAGCTCAGTATCTCATCATTTATTTTTGCAAGGTCAAGGCCCTTGTATTCAGTGAATTTTTTCGCCATCACGCAGTCGCATTAAACCATTTAATAAAATCGCACAAAGATATGAAATTGCCCGGAAACAGACCTCTTTTACAGGGCGGTATGCCCCTCCCTCCATATTTTTTCAGAAAGAGAGCTGTTAACACAAAAAAGTTTGTTGTCAATAAAAAAAGTTTCTATATTTGGTTCCTGTATGCAGCCCCAAACAACAATAGACTAATCGTTTTCACATATATTTCAATGGGGTTTCCGAGCCTTGTCGGAATGCATGCATTAACTATTATTCTCAATTATCACTACCTACCTGAGGAGCGAAGGCGCCCGCCTTGCTCCTCTCTTTTTTACAGAGAGGCAACTCATTTATGGAAGAGAGAAAGAGAGTACGGATATTGTCGGTCGATGGCGGAGGAATAAGAGGCATCATTGCAGCCGTTGTACTGACCCGCCTTGAGCAGGCCATCAGAGAACGCACCGGCGACCCCGCTGCCTCGGTAGCCTCCTGCTTCGATCTGGTGGCAGGCACCAGCACCGGAGCCATACTTGCCGCCATGCTTCTTGCCCCCGGTTCCGGGGGTGGAGCCGGTAGCGTCCGCAAAGTTACCGGAGGCGAAACCGACCCCTCACCCAAAGTTACCGGAGGAGAAACCGACCCCGCCCCCAAAAGATCCGTAGAGCAACCCGGTCCCGCCTACAGCGCCGCCGATGTCAGAGACCTCTATGTTACCCACGGTAATGAGATCTTCAACAGATCGCTTCGCCGCAACTGGCTTGGTATTCGTTACCTCTTCAACGCCACCCGGTACAGCCCGGCAAAGCTTGAGGCCCTGTTGCATGAAAAGTTTGGCGACCTTCAGATGAGTCAGCTTATAAGGCCCTGTATAATAACCGCCTACTCCCTTACAGAGGGGCGGGCCCTCTTCTACAGCAGCAGAGAGAGTGGTGCCGGTGCAGAGATAAAGGCTCATCTGGTAAGAGAGGTTGTCAGGGGCTCCACCGCCGCACCCCTCACCTTTCCGCCGGCAATGGTGCGCAGCCTTGCCACCGGCAGCAGCGCCATCAATATCGACGGTGGCGTCTTTGCCAACAATCCTGCCATGTGCGCCTATGCCGAGGCCCGAACCATGGAGTTCCCCGACCGGGGGGCGGGAAGGCCCGGAGCCGCCGGTATGGTAATGCTATCAATAGGCAACGGTGCCCCTCCGCCCGGCAGCAACAGAGAGCATCTGGGCCGCCGCCGCGGAATTATCCCCTGGGCCAGGAATATACCCCCTATAATGCTCGACGGGGCCCTCGACACCGTCAGTTACCAGACAGAACTTCTCTTCGGCTCCGTGTCGGAGCGCTCCCCGCGCAACTACCTCAGGGTAGATGTACC
>SLNP01000076.1 GCA_007132995.1 Bacteroidales bacterium
CCAAGAGTTCTGAAGAGGTCTCCGGCAAGTCCGGCTGCCCTTAGAATTATGTCAGGAAGTGGTATCAGGATGCTCTTCTGTCCGGTAACATCGAGCAGCTTACGGTAAAACTCCCTGTAACTGAGATTCTCATTGGCGATAATATATTGACCACCCGAACTCTCTAAACTGAAAGCCTTTATTACAGCCTCTGCAACATCTGCCACATGAACAAAACTTTTACCTCCGGATGGATGGAATATCAAACGCCTGCCAAGCGCCCTGGCGACTACCCTGCCCGAACCGGGCTTGTAATCATACGGACCTACCATAAAGGCAGGGCTTATGGTCGTTATATTGAGATCCGATGAGGCTCTCTCTACCACTCTCTGTGCTTCACACTTGCTTATTACATAGGGCGACTTCGTAAACGGGGCTGCAGCGGGCAGCTCTTCGTTGCCGGGTTCAGAGAGGGTACCGTAGCCATAGGTGTTTGCCGTTCCGACATATACGAACTTCTCTGTACGGTTTCTGACAGAGGCCTCTATCATATTCTCAGTACCCCTCACATTGGCCTCACGATAGTGCTCTGCTTTCGGGAGGGCCTGGTTTGTATTGGCGGCAATATGGGCTACCAGATTGCAGCCGGCCGAAAGCCGGGTAAGCCGCTCTTTGTCAGACAGGTCGCCCTGAACAATATTGATGCCTGAGCCGATGATATCCTGCATGCTGCCGCTTCTCCTTACCAGAGCAGTAACGGAATACCCTCTTTGGGCAAGCATTTTTATCAAATTTCTGCCCAGCAGGCCATTGGCACCTGTCACAAAGACCCTATTCATCGCTATCACTCCTTTTCCTTAACTCTCTCTTAACGGCCCGGGAGAAGAGTGAGAGCCTTATACGCATTGGCAGTAACTTCATCACAAACCATGTTAGCCGGTTACCATCGAGCATTATAAGGGGAGTACGGTTAAAAAGCTGCCTGATAGAGAGGCTGGCAACCCGACCGGGCGACAGAAGCCCCACCTTGCCGAAAAAACCGTGCCTCTTTATCCTTTCAGTTATTTCCGGATTGGTCTTCATAGGGCCCGGATATACCACACTTATAGAGATGTTGCTCCTCCTGTACTCCTCTCCAAGCCCCATGGTGAAGTAGTGAATATATGCCTTCGATGCCGGATAGGCTGTCTTGAAGGCTATGGGGGTAAAGGCTGCCATGCTCGAAACATTCAGAATATATGACCTCTGCTGCCGCTGCAGGTTGGGAAGCACCATCTTGGTAAGAATGGTTGGCGCCATCACATTGAGCTGTACAATATTATTTATATAATCTATGCTCGCATCGCCGAACCTCCTGGTTCCTCCGACACCGGCATTATTTATAAGAAGAAAGAGGTTGTACCTGCTGTTTATATCCTTTGCCACCGTAATGACATTATCTATATCGGTCAAATCAGTTTCATAATAGATAGCCCTGGTACCATACTGTGCAGTTATATCACTACACAGTTGCGGCAGCCCGGTTCCCGGCAAATCGGTCAATATGGTATCATAACCCCTGCCGGCAAGCTCTTCTGCAAATGCACGACCAAGCCCTCCGGCTGCCCCGGTAACCAAAGCGTAACTCTCATTCCCTTCTCTTATCTCTCCCATATATAGCTGTTATGTCTTAGGTACACCGGCGGGCATCATCAGTGACAGAGCGCCCTTCAGCCCCACCTTCTGTGACGGCATAAAACCATCGACAGTTTATACCTTACCCGGTTCTCAAAACTACTAATTAATCGGGGCAATACCTGACAGGTGAAGTATTGACAGGGACAACAATGTGATGCACCGGGCCGAAACCATGCGGGGCGACGACAGAGGGAGAAACTCATTCACTGATAACAAGGTGGTTATGCGGCAAAAAGAGCAGTATCACACCTTTGGTCATCTGGTAATAAAAAACCTCTATATTTGCATCCATTTTTTTACTATCTGTTTTGAAGAGAAAGAGATATATTGTTGTTTCACTACTGGTTCCCATGCTGCTTTTCTCAATCAGCAGCAAGCTGACATCAGAACTGGCGGTTTATTCTGCCAATAGTGACCTTCCGAAGATACATGAACGGGGAAGGCTTATAGCGGTAACCGACATGAACCTCACCAGCTACTTTATCTACAGGGGCGAGCCCATGGGCTTCAACTATGAGTTGCTAAAGGCCTTTGCCAACCACCTGGGGCTGGGACTTGAACTAAAGGTTGCCTCTGATGCCGGCGCAGCCATAGCGATGGTAGAGCGGGGCGAAGCCGATATGGTTGCCATGCCCCTGCCAGATGTAAGTGAGCATGCCGGGAGGGTAACCCTTACATCGCCTATCTACAGAAGCGGAGAGGTGGTAGTACAGCGCAGGCGCGGATATCGCTGCCCGGAGGGGGTTGACTACAGCCATACCAGATATATTGAGAATATCTCTGACCTGGCGGGAGAGAAGATATACCTGTCGAACCGGTCGTTCTACTACGACAAGATCAGAGAGATATCTTCACTTATTGGTGACACCATTCACTCTGCTATACTTCCCGGCAGTGCCGAGCGGCTGATATCTATGGTTGCCAATGGCGAAATTGACTACACCCTTGTCGATGAGAGCTTCGCAAGGGTTGCTACCATACTCTATCCGGATCTCGACACCGATGTGTCCGTGGTTCCACCGCAAAAGCGATCATGGGCCGTAAAAGCCGGAGAGTCGCTCGACCTTCTATACACCTTTAACAGTTGGTTCGAGACATACAGCGAGAGCAGGGATTTCGCCATAAAATACGCCAACTACTTCAACAACAGGCGGTCGGGTATCATTTACCGCAGCATCTACTACGCTCATGACACCGGAACGCTGTCGCCATGGGACGACATTATCATAAGGCACAGTGTGTCGATATCCTGGGACTGGCGACTGCTTATCTCTCTGATGTACCAGGAGTCAAGCTTCAGACCGCATGTAACCTCCCGCGCCGGAGCATACGGCCTTATGCAGGTAATGCCCGCTACCGGAGAGTACCTCGGTATTGACATAACCGCCTCGCCGGAAGAGAATGTGAGGGCCGGTATCATGTACCTGAAGAGACTTGAGAATATCTTCAGCGATAAGGTTACCGACAGGGAGGAGCGTAAGAGGTTCGTTCTGGCGTCATACAACGCGGGGCCAGGGCATATACTCGATGCAATCAGGCTGGCTGCCGCTGCCGGTGCCGACACAACAACATGGCACGGCAGTGTTGAAGAGTTCCTTCTAAAGAAATCTGATCCGCTTTACTACAACCAACCGGAGGTGCATCACGGATCGCTGCGGGGCGTTGAGACGGTAAGATATGTCAGGGATGTGATGGAGAGGTATGAGAGTTACCGCAGCCTTGTAGAGTAGTTGTGGTTCATAGGGCCTCCTCTTTGCTGAAAATGGTGTATCTTGTGCTTCTTTAACAGATCGGAAAAATTTTATGCCATGGAAAGATCAGCAACAGGAATTGCCCCCTACCGGGAGAGTGAGAGGTTAGTGATACTTGACTTCCTCAGGGGGATGGCCCTCTTCGGTATTCTGATTGTCAATATGTCATTTTACAACTCGCCGATTTTTTCACAGTCGGGGGGGCTGTCGCTATGGACAGATACATCGAACCAGGTTACAAGAATGTTTATATGGTTCTTCTTCGAGAGCAAATTCTACCCACTCTTCTCACTGCTTTTCGGCATCGGCTTCTATCTCTTTATGCAGAAGGCCGAAGAGAGCATGAGAGAGCTCACCTCCCGCTACCGCATCAGACTGGCCTACCTTCTGCTGTTCGGTCTGCTGCATGTTTTTCTGCTGTGGCATGGTGACATACTGGTGGTATACGCCATATTCGGTTTTGTGATGACATGGTTCAGGAAAAGCTCAAATAAAACCCTGATTGTAACATCTGTCGTCTTTCTTCTTATTCCTGTTATGTTAACAGCAGCTGTGGTCGCTTTGATAGAGCTGGCCAAAATGTTGCCGGAGGCGGCAGTCGAAATTGAGTCGGGGTTTGCAGGCCAGCAGGAATATATAAAGGAGAGAATCAGTATGGCACTGACCACCTACAGCGAGGGCAGCTATGCCGAAATATTTAGAATGCGCCTTAATGAGTACTCATTTGTGCTGGGAGGAGTAATATTCATGTTCCCAAATATCATCTCGTTCTTCCTTATAGGGATCTACATGGGTCGCAACAGGGTTTTTGCAGACCCCGGCACCAGGCTCAGAAGGCTGAGAAAGCTGTTCCTGTGGTCGCTTCCGGCAGCCCTGGTATTCAATGCCATATATCTCTACTACGCCTCATCGGGCTCGTTCACCACCCCGGACATAAACCTGCTTCTGATGATTACCGGTGCAATATTCGGGGGCGCATCTATGATGTTCGTCTATCTCTATCTCTTTACGCTGATGTTTCATAAGGGGGTATTTGGCCGGTTGGGAAGAGTGATATCAACTGCTGGCAGAATGGCCTTTACCAACTATCTCACCCAAACAATAATATGCACCACCATCTTCTATTCATACGGATTTGGGCTCTACGGGAAGGTCAACTACTGGCAGGGTGTCATTATCGCCATTATGCTTTTCACCATACAGCTAATTTGGAGCCACTACTGGCTGAAGCGTTTCCGGTTCGGCCCCTTCGAATGGCTCTGGCGCACATTGACCTATGGAAAGAGGCAGCCTATGAGATGATTCGGCTCCGTGCGGTATAATAAGCGGCTCCTACTCCCTCTCAATCACATCACTCAATATTTTACCTGCCGCATCTATCTCAATTGTTCTGCGGTGGGGGTTGGCGAAGACATTTTAAATTAAAAAAAAGCAACATAGAAGAAAAATGTATCTTTGACATACGAGACACAGCAAGAGATGAGCTGGTGTTGTTCGTGCCGGAATGACTGAAATAACAAGGATAGAGGCAGATAGCCTACCAGCCAAAGACTTCATGCGATTATGAACCTTAGGTTAATTACAGGACTATATAAATACAATCATTTATCATCTATGAAGGAAAAAATAGATTACGGAATTTCCCGGAAAAAGCCCCTCTCACGGATTTTGCAAATTCACAGACAACCCATTTTAAATAAACCTCATCTTTTGTCAACGATTAGGCTGTTGATACTGGCTTTTATAATCTCAGTACCGGCAGGCTGGTCGGTCAGAAAATCTTCAGAGCCCCGAGACGGCTGGCAGCCCCTTCAGTGGCTTGACAGAAGGTCTGATGGGGCAACCGAAGCGGATGATGTTCTTAAATCCAAAATGGAGCAGCTTCTTGAAGTATTCAAAAG
>SLNP01000064.1 GCA_007132995.1 Bacteroidales bacterium
ATCGGTTTTATAGTGAAGCCGTCCGCGTCGGAACTCGCGTGCCTTGCACGCTCAAACAGCCGACGCTTTAACAGCTGCAATTTGTAACTGCCCGTAATATGCTTCACTATTTCAACCGCTCATTTCCCCAAACTCACTGAGGGCCAAATATAATCGATTCGCTTAATACGCATTATTGCTAATGAGACAGATCTGTCTTACATGGTCACAACATAACCCGTGATAAGAGCAGCGAGAACGCTAAACTCCTCAACTTCTAAACCCTTAAACCCTAATCAAATAACCGAATAACCAAATAACCATCACTAAGATAGTTACATGCAATCGCGGAGACGCCCACATTGGGCGTCTCTACAATCGTTGGTTATGATGGTAAATTTCAACACGAATCCCATCAATCTAGGACCTATACCGACTATCGGCCGGAGGCGATAGCCGACGGCACTAATGACCAGTCACCAGTCACCAATTACCGGCGAGCGACAGCGAGCCCATGTCCCATGCTCTATGCCCTATGCGTGCGAGCGTCAGCGAGCACACTATTCTCTCTCCATTACTCCGTAGAGTACCGGTACCACTATTAGTGTGAGGAATGTCGAAACCAGCAGACCCCCTATGATTGTCCATCCGAGTGGTGCCCAGAGTGTGCCTCCTGCGAGTGTCAGCGGTAGCAGTCCCCCGATAGTTGTGAGTGCGGTGAGGAGGATTGGCAGGAATCGCACCTCGCCGGCCTGCTGCAGGGCCTCATCGCGTTTCATCCCTTCGCGCCGCAGTTTGTTGGCGTAGTCGACCAGGATGATAGAGTTGTTTACCACTATACCTACAAGGCTTATTAGTCCGATAAAGGCGGTAAACGAGAAGGTGTAGCCGGTAATTCTAAGCGCCCATATCATGCCGGTGGCGGCGAAGGGCACGGCTATAAATATAATAAGAGGCTGTCTCCAGGAGCGGAACTGAAGCACCAATATTGCCAGTATTGCCAGTATTGCCGCCAGCAGTGCTCTCTCCATTCCCTCGAAGGCTTCATTGCGGCCCTCTATCTCGCCTGCTATATGGTATGAGTATCCTGGTGGCAGGTCGCTTTTTTCAAGTTCGGCAACGGCGATAGCTACCACCTCATCGGCTGTATATCCGGGCAGCAGATTGGCTCTCAGTTGCACCGTACGTTCCAGTCCGTAGTGGTTTATCTCGTACGGTGTCTCTTCGAGTCTCAGGTCGGCAAGGTGCAGCAGGGGCACAGCGTGTCCGGCCAGCGATACTACGCTTGCTGTAGCGAAGATATCGGTCGACTCCTCATCATTGCCCCTGAGTATAATGGGACTCTCATTGCCGTCGCTTTCACGGAAATGAGAGACTGTTAGTCCGGTTACCAGGCTTCTGATGGTTTTGTCGATTTTGTGCAGCGGTACTCCATACATATTGGCTCTGTCGCGGTTAATGTCAAGACGGAGTGTTGTGCCGCTGCCTGCTGCGCTGTTACTGATATTAACGGCTCCGGGGTGGCTGCGGATGACGCTCTCTACCTGTTCGGAGAGCTCTTTAAGGTAGTTTATGTCGGGACCGGAGATGTAGAGGTGTACAGGTGCGCTTATTGGCGGACCCTGTTCGAACTCGAGAAGGGTGACGGTGGCTCCTGCTATATGGTCGAGGGCACGACGGGTGCGGGCTGTTATTTCGGCAAAGAATTCATGGGTGTAGTGGTCGGTCTTTACAAATATCTCTGCCAGGGCCGGATCGTTGCTTCGGGGGAAGATGTTGTAGTATATCTGTGGATTGCCATGACCTATGTTTGAGGCTGTATAGCTTATGCCGGGTATTGTGTCGAGTGTCTTCTCTACCACCCTGCTTAGTGAGTCGGTTTTGGAGATGGCGGTGCCCGGAGGCATCTCTATTGTTACCAGTAAGTTGGGCTGTTCTGCTTTGGGGAAGAAGCTTATGCCTACACCCGGTACCAGCAGTAGTGTAAGAAGTAGTATAAGGGTGGCTGATGCGATTGTGAGCCATTTGTTTCGTAGGGCAAACCGTAGCGAGAGGCGGTAGGGGTTGTCGATGATATGCTGTATTAAGCGCCTGACGGGGCTGCGGCCGGGCTTTTTTCCATTGGCTCTGATGCGGTAGAGCCGACTGGTTATAAGCGGGGTGAGTGTAAGGGCTATGAGCAGTGAAACAGATAGTGTCGCCACAATTGCTACCGGCAGTGATTCGATGAATGCGCCTGCCTTTCCGGGCATCATGGAAATGGGGATAAAGGCAAGCAGGGTGGTGATGGTGGCTGCCACCACCGGCCAGCCGATTTCTGAAACGGCCTTTACCGATGCTTCAACAGGCGTTAGTCCACGATCTATATGTCGGGATATGTTCTCTGTCATTACAATAGAGTTATCTACCAACAGCCCGAGCGCAATTACCAGCCCGGCGATAGAAATCTGCTGCAGTCCGAAGCCAGCCATATCGATTATGGCTATGCCTGCTACTACAGATAGTGGTATGGCGAGCATAACAACCATTGAGCTGCGAACTCCTATTGTGAGGAGTACTATTACACCTACCAGCAGTATGCCTTGTAGCAGGTTGCCCATGAAGCTGTTAATTTTTGCCTCTACCCCTTCTGTCTGGTCAAAAACATATGCCACCGAGACGGATGGGGGTAGTGAGTTGATTAAGGGGGTTATGCTCTCTATGAGAGTTCCTGTGACATCGAACACATTCCTTCCGGTTTTCTGTGTTACCGTTACAAAGAGTGCCGGCTTACCGTTGTAGCGGGCTCTGTAGTCAGATTCGCTGCGGCCGTGCCTGACGGTTGCTATATCGCTGATGCGTATCAGCTCTCCGCCGCGCGATGCCACTACCGTGTTTTCGATCTCCTCTATAGTGGTGTATTGTCCGCTCCCCTTTACGCTGATATTGGTTCCTCCGATGTCGATATTACCTGCCGGTATGTTGGTGTTGCTGCTTACAATGGCGTTTTCGATATCGGTGAGTGGGATGTTGAGGGCTGCCATGCGGGCGAAATCGAGGGTGACAAGCACCTCTTTTTCGGGTAGTCCGAGTATGCGGGCCTTTTTGACGCCGTCGCTTCTTTCTGCAAGTCTCTTGAGCAGTGTGGCGTAGTGGTCGAGTTCATCGATATCGTCTGTGGCAGAGGTGAGTGCTATCTGCAGGGTTACAATGTCTGTTGTTGACCATTTCCAGGTGCGGAGGGTGTGGAGTTCGTCGGGCAGCTCGTTGCGGATGGAGGAGATATTCTGCAGCACTTCGTCATACTTCCTGTCGGCGTCGGTGTCGAAATCGAACTCTACTGCAGTAACTGACAGACCTTCGGTAATGCGGGTGTTGATACGCAATATATAGTCGAGCTCGTTGAGGGCTCTCTCTATGGGGTCGGAGATGAGCGACTCCATGTCGCCGGGCGATGCGCCGGGCATTATAGCGGTAACCAGTGTGCCGGGAACCACTACTTCGGGGTTCTCTGTGCGGGGCATGGTGAGGTAGGAGTTTACTCCGAGCCAGGCCATCATGAAGAAAACCACTATGGTGAACTGGGGGTGCTCTATTGCTAATCGTGGCAGCCTCATTTTTTACTCTTTTTCTGTTTGTAACTCTATTTTACTTCCAGGGCTGAGCTGATGACGGCCCTCTGTAATGTAGAGGGTTCCCTCAGGCAGGCCGCCTGTTATAACGACTCTGTTGCCGGTGATGGCTCCTGTTGTGACTCTTTTTTTCCTGAAGCCGTCGCCGTGAACAGTATAGATGTATGCCGCGTTTTCGCCTGCCGGGGTCAGTACATTGATGGGCACGGTCATCAGGTGCTCCCTCTCTGAGGGGTAGATGGAGACCCTTCCGGTCATGCCGGTGCGGAACTCTCTGTCGCTAACTGTAAGTGCTGCCTTGGTTGTAAAGGTCCCGGTGTAGGGCGATGCAATATGTGAGGTCTCTGTTACGCGGGCTTCGAACTCTTCCTGTGGGAATGCATCGAGGGTCACCACCGCTCTGTCGCCCTCTGCTATGCGTACAACCTGCTTGTCGGAGAGGGCAGCGGTTACTACCCAGCCTCCGCCGGTGGGGGCGAAGAGTAGTACCGGGTGGCCGGAGGCTGTTATCTCTCCTGTCTCAGCAAGCTTGCGGAGTACCCTGCCGTTGGCGGGCGCCTCTATCACTGACCTGTCGCGGTTGAAGAGCGCGGCTTCAAGCGCTGCTTCTGCCATGTCGCGCGCCGTCTCAACATTCTGTACGGTCTGGAGTGTTGTTGCGTTGTCGGCATAGAGGTTTTTAGTCCTCTCCAGATCGCGCTCTGCCTTCTCCAGGGCCAGGCGATGCTGGCTTACCATGCTGTTGATTTCGGATAGATCGAGCGAGGCCAGCCTCTGCCCGGCTGTTACAAGATCTCCTTCCCGTACATCTATGCTGCCTATTATACCGCCTGTCTTGAACGATAGCCTGATTTCGCTCTCTGTTGAGAGCAGGCAGGGTGCTGTGACGGGTATAGAGACAGGCGCTGTGACGGCTATTGAAGTAAGCACCTTAACCCTTGGGGGCAGGCCCTGCTGCTGGGTTGTGCCGGTGCCGCAAGATGTGAAAATCAGGGCCAGGATAAGCATTGCTGCCGCTGCTAGAGGTATTATCACTTTTTGACTCATGGCTTCCTTTTTTACTTTTTTCTCTTTAATTTGTCGGTGGGTAACTGCTTGCCGGGCCGGTGAACGGACTATTTCAGCAGTTCTCCTGTTACATATCTGTATTCCGCTTTTTTGCGCAGGTAGTTGAACTCTTTTACTACCAGCTCTCTGCGTGCCGAAAAAAAGGCTGTCTCTGCCTGCAGCAGATCGTTGTAGCTGGCCTTGCCCTCTCTGAATCGGGCACTGGTAATGCTATGGGCACTTTCTGCCGGCTGCAGTGCGGTTGTGGCTGCCTGTACCGTCTCCCATGCGGTGAGAAGATTATTCCATGAGGTTGTTACCTCCAGCTCTATCTCTCTGATGAGCTCTTCACGCCTGACCTCCAGCATCTCCCTTTCGATTATTGCCTGCTGCGCCTTCCGGGTAATTGTGCCTCCGGCAAAGAGGTTCCATCGCAGGGCTATTGTCGCTATTGCGAAGTCGTGGTCGCTGTTGATCCGGTACTTCTCACCCTGATAACCGTAGTCGATAGCTGCTCCCACAACCGGCAATCTCTCGCTCTGTAGAAGTGTGGTGTGCAGGGCGTTTATCTGTAGCCATATATCTACTATCTCCTTTTCGGTTCTCTGTGCCACGGAGTTGGCTATTACATTATCTGAAAAGCCTTCAGGCAGTGAGAGTGAGATGATGGTATCTGCAATAATAGGTTCGCCTGCCGGTCTGTTCAGTATATGGTTGAAGAGGGCCGCTGCCGATCGCCTGTTTCCTGCCGCTTCGGCACTCTTCATCTCTGCTCTGGCCAGTGCTGCCTCGGCTGAGTAGAGAACATCTCTCTTTATGATATCGTTGTTGAACAGGGAGGTGGCTACCCTGAGGTTCTCTTTTGCCAGCTTTACCATTTCGTCTGTGACTTTTACCATCTCAATGGCCTGCAGGTAACTATAGTAACTGTCGGTGATCTCTCTGGCCACCTGACGGCGTGTTAATTCGAGGGTTGCGGCCCCGATATTCTCCTCCTCCTGTTTTATTCGGTAGTTCAGTGATAAGGTGCGATTGTAGATGGGTTGTGTTAACCCAATTTTTGTCTCATGCTCATTTGGCCTGAGGAACCGGAAGCTGATGTTGTCGATATCGGGATAGTCTGGCACTGTCGGATATAACGGATTGAGCCCCGACATGGCGCTGTTGAGGGCATTCATGTTCGAGAGGAGGGGATTGAGAAGGTCGCCTGCCGGGAACTCAAAGGTACGGCCTCCCCGTGCTACCGAATAGCGGGCGTTGATACTTATGTTGGGCAGAAAGTATCCGCGTGCCTCCTGGCTTGCTGCTGTACTCTTCTGCAGGGCGAGCGATTTTCGTTTTACTGTAAGGTTACTTTCAAGCCCCTCTCTTATATAGTTATCCAGTACCTGCTGGCCAGCCACTGCTCCGGGCAGCAGAATAAGGGCTATGACGCCACAGGCCGCCCTTAGCGTGACTTTGTGGTTAATGACAGCTCTTCTCATCTCTAATTCCGTTAATTATTGTCTGCATATTAACCTCAATCAGCTCATTGTGGTTGAGACGGAATGCCTCTACCATTTCGCTGTTGAGTGATAGTATCTGCATGAATCCGTAGAACTGCAGCCATACGGCGTGAGATAGTACTCCTGCATCGATATCGGCTCTGAAGATACCTGCCCTCTGCCCCTCAGTAAGCTCATTGCGAATGAGCCCGTAGGGGGACTCCTTCTCGAAGACCTCCTTTACCTCCGACTCAGTAATGCCTGCGGGTATTGAGAAGCCCATGCCTGCATGAAGGAATATGTTGAAGTAATCTCTCTCTGCCGAAGAGAAGGCTATAAAGGCTCTGGCCATCTGCATCAGGTTTTTGGCGGCCTCTTCGCCTGCCGATATCTTCTTTTCGATCAGTAGCCTGAGCTTCTGCATCCCCCGGACTGCACAGTGCCACAGTATGGCCTCTTTTGATGGGAAGTAGTTGTAGAGGGTTCCCTTTCCCAACTCCGCCTCAGTGGCTATATCGTCTATGGTTGTGCTTGTGATCCCCTTGCGGGCGAACACCTTTTCTGCCGCATTGAGAATCTCTTCCCTGCGCTTTTTCCGCTCTCTTGCTCTCCTTTCAGTAGTGCCCATTGTCGAGTGAATATAGGTCAAATAATGACTGTCAGTCACAAATATATGATTTTAAACCGGGTCTTCTGTTAAAATTTAAAATAATGATTTGGGTGTATGCTCACCTTCTCCCCTTGCCCTGACCATAGACCCGTATCTTTGTAGACATACTACGCCCTTCACCCTTACCCCGGCAATAGCCTACATCTTTGTCGGTACAGCGTGGCCTTCTTCCCTTTGCCGGGTATGTGTCCCGATATTCGTTGGCACAGTACGCCCTTCACCCTTACCCCGGCAATAGCCTACATCTTTGTCGGTACAGCGTGGCCTTCTTCCCTTTGCCGGGTATGTGTCCCGATATTCGTTGGCACAGTGTGCCCTTCTTCTCTTGTCGCAGCTATAATCTCCTCTTTTGTCTGGTCGCAGGGGTGTGCCGGTGGCTTATATTTCCCTTTATAGAGAACCACTATATTTGCTGCTGTTATGAGAGCGGATTCAGAAGAGTGGTATGCCCGTACTGAGATGGCCCTGGGGCGGCAGGCTGTTGACCGGCTTAACAGCTCGTCGGTGCTGGTTGTCGGTCTTGGTGGTGTAGGCGGCTTTGCAGCGGAGATGGTATGCCGTGCCGGTGTGGGAAGGATGACGATAGTAGATGGCGATGTGGTAAACATAACAAACCGTAACCGGCAGATAGTGGCTCTTAGAAGCACCGGGGGTATCGCCAAAGCAGATGCGATGGGCAACAGGCTTCTCGATATTAATGCATCTCTCAATCTCACCATCATAGATGAATTTATTCGCGATGAGCGTATGATTGAGATTTTGGAAACCGGTTACGACTATGTTGTTGATGCCATAGATACACTCTCTCCCAAGGTCTTTCTGATTAAACATACCCTGTCGCTGGGAATGCCGCTGGTAAGCTCGATGGGGGCAGGAGGGAGGATTGATCCGCTACAGGTCAAAATATCAGATATATCGGAAAGCTATAACTGCACTCTGGCCCGTATTGTAAGAAAGAGACTTCACCGGCTGGGGGTGCGAAGCGGATTCAAGGTTGTCTGGTCGCCCGAAGAGATAGATAAATCGAAGGTTGTTGAGGTTGAGGGTGAGCAGAACAGGGCCTCGGCGGTAGGAACGGTTCCATACATGCCTGCAGCCTTCGGTATTGCCTGTGCCTCTGTTGTTATTCGTGATCTGGCCTTACTGTGACCGGGCTTCAGTACAGCTATACAATTGCTTTGACCGGGGTTTAACCCATTTTCCTCATATAATGGGTGGTGCCGGATACTCTTCGGGTTCGGGCTCACCCTGCTTTATCTTACTGCTTCCTGCTGCAGCCGCTTCGCGCTCCTGTTTCCTGATGCTGTCTGGTTTTGCTGTTTCGCTCTTACGCCTGATCTTTCTGCTTCGCGCTCCTGCCTGATTCTACTGCTCACTGTTCCTGCTTCCTTTTCCCGCTTCCAGGTTATCCGGGGGAGTTATCAGATATAGTGTCTTTATGTCGCCTGCCTCCCTCTCAGCCAGTTCGACATGATGGTTATTCCATGGGGTGTCATTATAGATTCGGGGTGAAACTGTACACCGTGTATATCGAGGCTACGGTGTCTGATGGCCATTATCCTGCTGCCATACATGGCGGTGATAACCAACTGCTGCGGGAATTCCTCGCCCGACAGCACCCATGAGTGGTATAGTCCCGCCTCGAACCTGTCGCCCAGTGTCTGGAACAGGTAGTCGCTGCCGGTGATATTCACGCTGACCTGCCGTCCATGCTTCACCTCATCCATATTAACCAGTCGGGCTCCGAAGTGAAGACCTATGGCCTGCAGCCCGAGGCATACACCCAGAATACTCTTCTGCGGCCACTGCTGAAGTATCTTCTGCATGGCGGGAAACTCTTCGGGAAGGCCGGGGCCGGGCGAGAAGCATATCTTGTCATACTCTCCTGGCAACTGATAATCCAGATCATCGCCTCTGACCACATCGGTGACCGGAGCACCGGCCTCCTGTGCCAGCTGTACCAGATTCCATGTGAAGGAATCGTTATTGTCTACTATCAGCAGCTTCATCGAAGTTTCTATATTTGCCAAAGAAACATAATTCCGCCCTATGCTGGAACTCCCTTATGAAAAAATGGATCTTATGGATGAACTGGGGAACCAGGGGCTCCCGTTCCTTTTTGTTATCAATTTTGATGGTAGCGAGGTCTGTGTATGGCGTGAGGAGGAGGTTCCTCCATATATCCGCTTTTCGGTTCCGTTGAAACGGCAGAGCGATGATGAGCCGGCAGAAGGTACTTTTCCAGGAGGTGACGCCGGCGGTAATGGCGGAAGGGCTGGCAGGGCGACCATGGCCACCACCCCGTCAGAGGACGATTTTGTCATTGTGAAACCGTCGTTTAAGGCTTATAGCGACGCTTTTAACAGGGTGATGCACCATCTGCAGAGGGGCGATACCTACCTGATTAATCTTACCATGCCCACTCTGCTTGACTCATCACTGACACCTGAGCAGATATATATGCTCAGTAGCGCTCCGTACCGCTTTTTGTGGCGGGACCGTTTCGTCTGTTTTTCGCCCGAAAT
Source organism: Bacteroidales bacterium (assembly GCA_007132995.1). Classification (GTDB taxonomy): domain Bacteria; phylum Bacteroidota; class Bacteroidia; order Bacteroidales; family VadinHA17; genus SLNP01. Next base: position 9,317 of record SLNP01000064.1, read on the forward strand.
ATTTGTTCGTATAGATGATGGTGTTATCTCCTCCTACCCCATGAAGGGTACCATCGATGCATCGGTGCCCAATGCCCGTGAAACAATTCTGGCCGACAGGAAGGAGTTTGCAGAGCACAACACCATTGTTGACCTTATTCGCAACGACCTTAGCATGGTAGCCGAAGAGGTGAGGGTGAAAAGGTACCGCTATATAGATGAGGTGGTAAGCCGGCAGAGAACCCTGTTGCAGGTTAGTTCGGAGATTAACGGCCGGTTGCCGGCCGGCACGGAGAGGAGCATAGGCACCATTATGTCACGGCTGCTGCCGGCAGGGTCAGTAACCGGAGCCCCGAAAAAAAAGACTGTAGCGATATTGAAGAGTGTCGAGGGGTATGACCGTGGGTTCTACACCGGTGTATTCGGCTATTTTGACGGTCGGAGGCTCGATAGCGGGGTTATGATACGCTTTATAGAGAGCCGTGGGGGGCGACTCTGCTATAAAAGCGGAGGTGGAATTACCGCTATGAGCAATCTGAAGGATGAATATGATGAGTTGATCAAAAAGATCTATCTTCCATTTTTGTGAGTAGTCTGTGGCAGCAGACCGGAAGAGGATGATGGGTCCCATATTGCCATATGAAGGGCGTTTGAACCCTATATACGAGATGCCTGTCGACCGGTCGTGGCAAAAATAAATTTGCATATCCCGATTTTTTCTGTATTATTTGGCCAGTATTAACCAAAAATGTTGTTATGATAAGCACCAGAGTTTTTACCGAAAAGGAGAAACTAGGCGAAGAGGAGAAGAGTGAAATTATTGATTTTTTATTTGACCATCTTGACGAGTATGGCGATGCAAGGGAAGATATTGCCCGTTGTGTCGGGTTCGCGCTGAAGGAGTTTCCATCTTTCGGCGGATTTGTTGTTGTCTCGTATCATGAAGATAAAATTTCCGGGGTTGTAGTTGTTAACCGCACCGGTATGACCGGCTATATCCCCGATAATATTCTTGTCTATATTGCAACCCACAGAGAGTTAAGGGGCAAGGGAATAGGCAAACAGCTTATGAAGGAGACCCTCGATATGGCCGAGGGCGATGTTAAACTGCATGTTGAACCTGATAACCCTGCAAGGTATCTCTACGAGAAGATCGGCTTTACCAGCAAGTATCTTGAAATGAGATATAAAAAATAGGAGGTGTAGTCTGCACCATACGCCGGGCCTTTAGTTTGTGGGTTTGGCCCGGGAAGCTATGGCTGTATGACCCGTTATGCATTTAATAGATATAATCATTTTCATCACCTACTTTTCGGCTATGCTGAGTGTGGGTGTATACTTCTTTTACCGTAACAAGAGTCAGGAAGATTACTACATTGGCGGCCGCTCAATGGGCAGCTGGCATGTCGGACTCTCTGTAGTTGCTACCGATGTAGGAGGGGGCTTCTCAATAGGCCTGGGCGGACTGGGGTTCCTGATGGGTATTGCCGGATCATGGATGCTCTTTACAGGACTGATAGGCGCGTGGCTAAGCGCGGTAGTGCTGATACCTCTCATTACCCGGCTGTCAGACAAACATAAGTTTTTCACACTGCCACAAATATTTGGCCACTACTACGGGCCCCGTGTTGCCCTTATGGCCGGGGTGATATCGGCGGTCGGATATCTCGGATTTACCAGCTCACAGCTTCTGGCAGGGGCCAAGCTGGCATCGGCCACTTTTCCTGAAATAGACCTTATTACGGCGCTGATTATCATGGGCGTGATAGCGGTGGTATATACCGGTATCGGTGGGTTGAAGGCGGTAATATATACCGATACGGTTCAGTGGATAATCATTATTTCCGGGCTTACGGTTGTAGGTATTCCGGTGGCGTATTTCGCGGTAGGCGGTATCGACGCGATAAGGGAGTCGCTGGGTAGTGAGTTTCTCTCTCTGGGTAATGTGAGGTGGCAGCAGCTTGTTAACTGGGCGGTTACGATTATTCCTATCTGGTTTGTCGGCATGACCCTATATCAGCGCATGTTCGCCTCCCGAAGCGTTAAATCGGCTAAAAAGGCCTGGTTTATAGCAGGTTTCTTCGAATGGCCAATAATGGCATTTATGGGGGCCATACTGGGTCTGCTGGCAAGGGTCGCATTCGAGCAGGGTATGTTTGCTCATCTGGGCTACCATGCCGGTGGCGAGATGGATGCCGAAATGGGACTGCCGGTACTGCTTAACACAGTTCTTCCGGCCGGATTTATGGGGCTGATGCTTGCCGCATACTTCTCGGCGATACTCTCAACGGCAGATAGTTGCCTGATGGCAGCTTCAGGGAATATACAGACCGATATGCTCGATAAGCTTTTCCGTGTAAGCGGTAGGGGAAGGGCAAGGCTAAAGGTCTCTCAACTGCTTACACTGATTCTCGGAACACTGGCAATACTGCTGGCCTCATACATGGCCAATGTGCTCGACCTGATGCTCTACTCATATGCCTTTATGGTGTCGGGACTTTTTATTCCTGTTGTGGCTGCCCTTTACGGCAAACGACCCGACCCTGTGGCGGCTCTTACTGCCATGATAACCGGAGGTTCGGTAACAATTATTCTTGTTGTACTGGATCTCAGACTACCCTTTGATCTCGATGAGAATATCTTTGGAATAGCATCTGCCGCGGTTCTATATTGGGGTATAAGGTTTATAAGAAGATAGAATGGATATCAAAGAGATTACAGATCTGCGACGAAGGTTGCATCGCGAACCCGAGGTGTCGAACAGTGAGCATGACACTGCGGCCTATATAACCTCTTTTATGGAGAGGTTCAACCCATCACTTGTTCTCGAAATAGCCTCTACCGGGCGCGCTTTTGTCTTCGAGGGCGATGCTCCGGGCCCTACGGTGATGTTCAGGGCAGAGCTTGATGCTCTCCCGATAAGTGAGGAGACAGGGCTGGAGTACAGCTCTTCAAGAGAGGGTGTTATGCATGCATGTGGTCATGACGGCCATATGTCTATACTGGTTGGCCTGGCCTCACTTATTGCCGCCGACAGGCCCAAAAAGGGCAGGGTGGTGCTGCTGTTTCAGCCTGCCGAAGAGGTTGAGCAGGGAGCCCGTGATGTGGTGAACGACCCTGCCTTCAAAACTATAGAGCCGGACTTCATCTTTGCACTGCACAACATGCCGGGATATAAAAGGGGCGAGGCCCTGCTGAGACATGACACTTTTGCCGCCGCCTCAAGGGCTCTTGTCGTTAAACTGCGGGGAAGAACATCTCATGCCGGTGAGCCTGAAAAGGGTATATCTCCGGCTTTGGCTGTGGCCCGGATAGTTCAGGGCACCGCCGAAATGATGCGAGATGAAGGGCTCTTTGAAGATGTTGCATTCCTCACAGTTGTTTACATAAAAGTGGGGGAGCCCTCTGCAGGAACCACTCCCGGATACGGTGAGATGATGATGACCCTGCGCTCTTATCTTGACAGCGACATGGAACGCCTTACAGAGAGAACCGAAAGGCTGGTGCGAACCATAGCCGATGATGAAAATCTTCAGGCAATCATGTCGTGGGAGGAGATATTCCCTGCGGTGGTCAACAGCCGCGAGGCTGTTGATATCGCAGAAAAGGCGGCCACAGATGCCGGTATTGCTGTTCGCCACCTGGAGGCTCCCAACAGATGGTCTGAAGATTTTGCATACTTCACAGCGAAGTACAAGGGTGCTATCTTTGGTCTTGGTGCCGGCGAAGCACACCCGCCACTCCATGATCCGAAGTATGATTTCCCTGATGAGCTTATTGAGCCGGGAGCAGAGATTTTTTACAATATATATAAGAGCCTCCTCTGATGAATCATTGGCCGGAGAGCGGATGAAGAGAGAATAATATGACAGAGAGTTCAATGATAACACTGAAAGAGAGTTCGGTAATTAATAACATCAATTTCCTGAAAAAGAGGCTGGGAAAGAGGGTTATACTCTCTGCTGTGGTTAAGGCCAACGCCTACGGGCATGGTATTGAGCAGATGGTGCCAATGCTTCAGAGAAGCGGGGTTAATCACTTTTCGGTGTTCAGCTATTGTGAAGCCCTGCGGGTAGAGGCCTCTCTTATGGAACCGGCCACCATTATGATAATGGGATATATAGACCCCAACGAGGTGGTTGATGCCGTTGAGAGGGGGTTTGAGTTTTTTGTTTTCAACATAGTGAGACTTAATGCTGCACTGGATGCGGCTCTGCATCTTTCAAAACCAGCCAGGATACACCTTGAGGCCGAAACCGGAATGAACAGGTCGGGCCTCGATCTTGAAGAGTTGAAATGCGCAATAGAGACTATTAATGGTAATGCCGACTCTTTTGTGGTGGCCGGGTTCTGCACCCACCTTGCAGGGGCTGAGAGCGTTTCCAACTACCTTCGTATTCGCAAACAGATGAAGAAATTCAACCGCTATCTGACCCTTCTGAAGGAGAGCGGTATTGTACCTGAACTGAGGCATGTTGCCAACTCTGCCGCCTCGTTCGTATATCCTAAAACAAGGCTCGATCTTGTAAGGGTGGGAATTATGATTTACGGATTCTGGTCCAGTACAGAGGTTTTTATACAGTATGTCGGAAACCGGGTCAACAAGCGAGATCCTCTAAAGAGAATATTGGGCTGGCAAAGCAGGGTGATGTCGGTTAAAGAGATAAAAACGGGCGAATATGTAGGCTACGGTATCTCGTTCTTTGCACAGACCGAGATGCGCATGGCGCTGATACCTGTTGGCTACTCCGATGGCTATAACCGATCATTGAGCAACAAGGGGCGTGTGCTTGTCAGAGGCCACCTCTGTAGTGTTATAGGTTTGGTTAACATGAATATGTTGATGGTCGATATTACTGAGGTGCCTGATGCCGTTCCCGGCGATCAGGTGGTTATAATAGGCGAACAGGGAGAGTATGAGATATTGGTAAGTGCCTTTAGTGATATTAGTAACAAGCTTAATTATGAGGTGCTTACACAGCTAAATGAGAGTATTCAACGAAAAATAATTACTTGACAGCTATGGCTTTTATTGTATTAAACCGGGATAAACTGAGAGATAACTTCGAGAAGCTGGACCGGCAGTTCGAGGAGCGCGGTATTAAATGGTCTGTAGTTACCAAACTGCTGTGCGGAAACAGGGACTTTCTTACCGAGGTGCTCAATCTGGGGCTCACACAGGTGTGCGATTCGCGGGTATCAAACCTTAAGATGGTTAAGTCTATTAACCCCGATTGTGAAACCATCTATATCAAACCCCCGGCCAAAAGGGCTGTGAAGGGCGTAGTTAAATATGCCGATATAAGCATGAACACCGAGATAGAGACCATACGCCTGCTCTCTGCAGAGGCAAAAAGGCAGGGTAAGGCACATAAGATCTTTATTATGATTGAGCTGGGGGAACTCAGGGAGGGCGTTGTTGGTGACGCTTTTATCTCATTCTACGAGAGTGTTTTCGAGCTGGATAACATCGAGGTGGTAGGTATCGGGACAAACCTCTCCTGCCTTTATGGTGTACTGCCCAATCAGGACAAGCTGATTCAGCTGAGTCTCTACGAGCAGCTTGTGGAGGCAAAGTTCGGAAAGCATATTCCGTATGTCTCCGGTGGCTCTTCAGTAACCATACCGCTCATGTTCCAGAATATTCTGCCGAAGGGTGTTAATCACTTCAGGGTAGGGGAGTCTCTCTACCTCGGTACCGACCTCTACAATGACCAGCCCCTTGAGAATATGCATACAGATGTATTTACCCTCTACGCACAGATAATAGAGCTCCTGGAGAAGCCGGCGGTGCCGTCTGGCGATATGGGTACCAATGTTGAGGGGAGCAGCTACAGCTTTGATGAGAAACTGATAGGCGAGACAACATTCCGGGCTATTATTGATATTGGCCTGCTCGATGTTGAAGAGACCCACCTTGAACCCGCTGACGAGACAATAAGCCTTGTCGGAGCCAGCTCAGATATGCTTGTAATGGACCTTGGCAAGAACAAGAAGGGATACCGTGTGGGCGACCTTATTGAGTTTAAGATGGACTACATGGGCACACTGAGGGTTATCAACTCCAGGTATATTGATAAGAAAATAGTGTAAACCTGTTGCTGCCGCTTCGGTAAATCAGGGCTTCCGACTGTCGCTTTTTATCCCCCGGCAGGCACCTGATACGGCCGCCCGATATGACTGTTATGAAACCGGTTGTGTCGGGTGCCATACTATGATCCTGTAGGGTCAGTGATTGCTTTTTTGCGCCGGTTTACTACCTTTATGCTTTCACACCTTTTTCAGATAAACATAAAAGCATTTGATCATGAAGCTATCACTACTACCTCTCTGTCTACTTGTCTGCACCCTCTCCCTGAACGCGGGAGAGCATGGTACAAGGGTACTACAGCAGCCTGCTGTGAGTGAAACCGATATTGTATTTGTATATGCCAACGACCTCTGGCGTGTCTCGCGCAGTGGCGGTGACGCTGTTAGATTAACCAGTTCGACCGGGCGCGAGAGCAATCCGCACTTCTCTCCCGACGGCAGTATGATCGCCTTCAGCGGCCAGTATGAGGGCTCTACAGATGTTTTTGTAGTTCCCGTGGAGGGGGGCCAGCCAAAGCGACTGACCTGGCACCCCGGAGCCGACAATGTTATGGGCTGGACGCCCGATGGCAATAGTGTGATTTTTATTTCATCGCGCATGGGATTCCCGACACAGGAGTCGCGCTTCTTTACCGTTCCCGTAGATGGCGGGATGCCCGAGCCGCTTGTTGTACCCCGTGCTGCCGGTGGTTCTATATCTCCTGACGGAAACTATATGGCATACCAGGAGGTCTCATTCTGGGATCCGGAGTGGCGTAACTACCGCGGTGGGCAGGCCAAACCTGTCTGGATACTCAATCTGAATGACTATTCTCTGATGAAAACACCCCAGACGGATGATGAGAGACATACCAACCCTGTATGGATGAATGGCAAGGTGTGGTTCCTTTCCGAGCGCGATTTCGCCAACAATATATGGGTTTATGATCCCTTTGCCGATAACCTGGAACAGATAACCTTTCATAGTGATTTCGATGTCAAGAGCATTAATGCCGGAGGGGGTGCAATAGTATATGAGCAGGGGGGATACCTCCATCTTCTCAACCCGGACACCCATGAGGCCGAACAGCTGGTTATTAATGTGAGAGGCGACTTCCACTGGTCGCGTGAGCGGTGGGAGAGTGTTTCGCCAACCGCTCTTACAAACGGACGACTGTCACCCACTGGTAAAAGGGCTGTTTTCGAGCACAGGGGGGAGATATTTACAGTTCCGAAAGAGAGAGGCAACTGGCGTAATATAACCGATAACCCCGGTGCGGCAGACAGATCGCCTGTTTGGTCGCCTGACGGGGCATCTATTGCCTGGTTTTCTGATGCAAGCGGTGAGTATCAGCTCTATATTGGTGATCAGGAGGGGCTAACCGAACCACGCGTTATTTCGCTTCCCGATCCCTCATTCTTTTTCCGTCCTGAATGGTCGCCTGACGGCAACTATATAGCCTTTACAGATACGCACTACAACCTCTGGATAGTCGATGTCAACAGCGGTGAATCATTTATTGCCGATACCGACCGCTTCGCCCACCCCGACAGAACCATGAATCCGGTGTGGTCGCCCGATAGCAGATGGGTAGCCTATGCACGGCTTCTTGATAACCAGTTTAAAGCCATCAGGGTGTTCAATATTGAGGAGAGGGAGATGATACAGATAACCGACGGGATGGCAGATGCTATATCGCCGGTGTGGGACGCCTCCGGCAAGTATCTGTGGTTCCTGGCCGGAACCAACTTCGGCCTCAATACCGGATGGCTCGACATGAGCTCTTACGACAGGCCTGTTACCCGGTCGCTCTATTTTGCGATACTTGAGAAGGGTGTTCCGTCGCCGCTGCTGCCGGAAAGCGATGAAGAGGCCACTGATGATAACAGCCAGAATGACTCCGGCAACGATGTGGTGGTTAACATAGATCCGCATGAGATAAACAGGCGCATAGTGGCTGTAAACACGCCTGCAAGAAATTATACCGCTCTCTATAACGCCCCGGCCAACTCGGTGCTTGTTACAGAATCGGCTGCAGGACAACAGGGCCTTAGGCTTAGCAGGTACAGCTTCTCTAATCGCCGGGCCACCGAGGTTATTTCGGGTGTTAATTATGTCTCTGTATCTGACAACAGACGCGCTCTGCTCTATAGAAGCGGCTCTGTATGGGGCATTCTCAATACGACCGATGCCAATAAAAGGCAGGGCGATGGTCGTCTTGACGCCATATCGGGCATGAGAACCAGAGTGGTTCCGAGAGAGGAGTGGCGCCAGATATTCCGTGAAGGATGGAGAAATCAGCGTGACTTTCTCTATGTTGATAATGTACATGGCGCTCCCTGGGAAGAGATATATGAATGGTACAGTCCCTGGGTAGAGTATATCGAGCACAGGAGCGACCTGAATTACCTGATATCTATTCTTGGCGGCGAGGTCTCAATAGGCCACTCATATACTTCGGGAGGCGATTTCCCTTCGGTGTCGAGAGTGCCGGTTGGCCTTCTTGGCGCCGATTATGAGGCAGATGGCGGCTTTTTCCGGATTAAGAGGATTTATAACGGCGAGGACTGGAATCCGGGCCTTACCGCTCCGCTGGCACAGCCGGGCATAAAGGTGTCGGAGGGTGACTATATAATTGAGGTTAACGGCAATGCGGTTACAGCCGATGACAATCTTTTCCGCTTTTTTGTGGGAACCAGTGGCCGCCAGACACGATTGAGGGTTAACGACCGTCCCGGGTATGAGGGATCGTGGCTTGTTACAGTTGTGCCTGTCTCAAGCGAGGGTCAGCTGAGAACCTTTGCATGGATAGAGGGTAACCGGCGCAAGGTGGCGGAGATGTCTGACAACAGATTGGCCTATGTGTATGTGCCAAATACTTCACGGCAGGGCTACGACTATTTCAACAGATACTACTTTGCACAGCAGGACAGGCAGGGTGTAATTGTTGATGAACGGAATAATGGTGGGGGGTCGGCGGCCGACTATATGGTCGATATCATGTCGCGCGAGCTGCACGGATACTTTAACAGCAGGGCATACGACAGAAGACCCACAACCGTTCCAATGGCCGGTATATGGGGCCCAAAAGTTATGATAGTAAATGAGAGGGCCGGATCGGGTGGCGACCTGCTTCCCTATCTCTTCAGACGCATGGACCTGGGCACCATAGTGGGAACGCGTACCTGGGGTGGCCTGGTAGGTACATGGGATACACCACTCTTTGTTGATGGCGGCCGTATGGTGGCCCCAAGAGGAGGCTTCTATGATGTTGATGGCAACTGGGCAGTTGAAGGGGAAGGGGTGGCCCCGGACATAGAGGTGGAGATGACACCGGCCGATGTAATTATGGGCAGAGACCCTCAACTGGAGAAAGCGGTTGAGGTGGCACTTGAGCGCCTGAGACATGAGAGGGTGGTGCTGCAGCCTGAACCTCCTGCACCGGTAAGATATCGCAGGCCACCTGTTAGAAGAGATAACTGAACCGGCAGCAACAACTACCGGTCTTTTATCTGTGACAGGCATAAAGGGAGCGATATAAGATGAGACCATGACTGAAAATGAGAGGGTAAAATTCACAAAAAGGGTGCTGCTGGGCGCCCTGCCTCCCTTTATGATTGTCTCTCTTATGTGGTTGCTCTTCTTTATCTCTGTGATAATAGAGAGAGAGATCAGCTTTCTGGGAATATATCCGCTCTCTGCAAAGGGGCTGCCAGGAATTGTGCTGGCTCCATTTGTGCATGGCAGCATAAACCATCTCTGGAATAACAGCCTTCCACTGCTGGTTCTCGGTACGGCCCTCTTTGTAATCTACTCGGAGGTGGCGGTGAGAATATATATTATTAACCATCTTCTGACCGGAACCCTTGTCTGGCTGGCAGGACGGGAGGCGTGGCATATAGGGGCCAGCGGTGTAGTCTACGGGCTGCTCTTCTTCCTCTTTTTCAGCGGACTTATAAGAAGAGATATAAGCCTTATGGCTCTCTCTCTTCTGGTAGCATTTCTTTACGGGTCTATGATCTGGGGTATATTCCCTGTAATGCCTCCTGAAATTTCGTGGGAGTCACATATGCTGGGAGCCTTTTCAGGAGCGGCTCTGGCGGTTATATTCAGGCATAAAGGGCCTCAGAAACCGAGCTATGACTGGCTTGATGAAGATGAAGCTGAGGATGATGATGAGATAACAGACCCCGGTGATAATGGTGTTGGCAACAGCGACAGCAGGAGGGGAGATGACCCGGGGTCTGGTGCATAGTGAGTCGTGAGACTTGCTATGGCGAACATATGCCAGCTCTTCTGCTGTGGCAGGCAGAAGCCTTAGGGTCCATAGCCTGTGGCAGGCCTTCCTCAGAAGCTGTAGGTGATGGTTGTAATGAGCCTTAAATTGGAGACAGCCTCTCTGTTGAGCGGCCTGCCGTAGCTGTCATATGTGCCATCGCCATACCAGGCTGTTGTATGTTCTGCCTCTGCACCCACTGTAGCTCTACCTGATGAGAAGATAACTCTGGGAGAGACTCTCATAAGTCGCGCAATATCCATGGCGCGACCAAATAGAGAGGGCTGCTCTCCGTAAAGCTCTTTCGATGACCCTCTGTTGCAGAGGTAACCTGCAAAGAGCCCTGCCCTGACCCGTTCGCCGTTTGTTTGAAAGTCAGCCCAGTAGCTTACATTCCTAAGGGGCAGATATTCATACTGGCTGGTGGTGACATTGATGCCGCTGATGCCATATCCGCCCTGATTGACTATGTCGTTTAGGTTTTCAGCGTAACGGGCATAAAACTTAACCGACATGGAGGGGGTGGTGAGGCCGGCAAAGGCAATGGCAGAGAGACCCTCTACCACGGCACTGCTTTCTAATGTCTGTGTGGTGCCCGGTATGGTGAGCCCCGGTACAATGCGCTTCCATGCCACTCCACCACCTGTGATAAAGGAAGACCCGTCGGCAGGTGAACTTTTATAGTGAACCTGCAGATGCATGTCGGGCAGTGATGAGTTTCGCAGGTAGTCTGAGCTGGTTACTGATGTCAAACCATCGGGGCTGGCAACACTGGGGAAGTCTCTCTGACTTAATGCGGCCGCTATAAGTGAAAAGTTGCCTGCCACAGCCGTTAACCTTACCTGTGGATTCCGGGAAAAACTGTTAAAGGGAGTGCCTGAGCTTATTGTAACTGTCTGTGGGTGGTTCTCAACAATAAAGAGGGGGTTCCAGTATTGACCCGCCAACAGTTCTGTGCCACCGTTCCATACCATTCTTAAATATCCGTGACGCATCCTCACCAGACCTGTGAAGTCGTCGGCGGTTCCGAAGAAGTCGAACTCTAAGACACCTGAGGTCTCAGCCCCGAAGGCCTCCGGCCCGGTAATATCAGCCCTGAGTCTCGATAGCACTGAGAGGATATTGAGGTTTGAGCGGTCGTTGACATCAATGCCATTGATGTCATACAGAGGTTTTGCCGGCCATAGCAGGAACACCCCCTCTCTGGCAGAGACGGTTTGCCGTGAATCCCACATCAGGTCACTCCTCACAAAGCCGCTAAAGAACAAACCGTAATTGTCTGATAAACTATCTGCCTGCAGGGTTGCTGAACCTGCAGCCGTCAGAACTGTCAACAGGATAGAGACCACTATTTTTCTCATAACTTCAATTGTTTGGGCGAAAAGTGCAACACAGAACAAACATGCATATATACTGATACTTTTCGCTGTTGTTTCATTAAACAGTAACTCCCGTCTCTGGCAGTAATATGGCTCGCTTTTAAGTGGTAATAACCCTGAACCATTTTCAGCCTGCCTGCATGCGGGGTAACCCGATCTGCCCTGCCGGCAGAGCCGCTGCTGCTGAATGGCCGGGCAGATTTGGCGGCAAAAGTAGCAAAATTATTACTTCCCCTCTATTTGCAGAGGGCTCAGGTAGTGGGGTCTATTGTTATTTTCAACAAATCACTAACTTTGCCTGCTGCGAAGCTAACCAAACCACACCTCTATGAACTCCAATCCTGTTGCTGTTGTAACTGGTGCGAGCCGGGGCATAGGAAGGGCGGTGACTGTTGCCCTTGCTGCCGAAGGTTATGATATTGTAGCCGTTTCCAGAAGTGTTGACAGTGATGCCATGAATCTCCTTTCGCAGGAGGTGCACCGTCTGGGCCGCCACTTTTTCCCGGTGGGCCTCGATGTATCTCAGCTGGAGCGTCATGAAGAGATCATATCACTGATAGCTGAACGCTACGGCAGAATCGATTTCCTTGTTCTTAACTGCGTTGTTGCTCCCCCAAACCAGTGCGATCTGCTGGAGATGAGCCCTGAGGGCTTTGACTCCATACTTTCGGTATCGCTTAAGGGTCCTCTCTTCTTTGCCAAAGGGGTAGCCCGTGAAATGATATGGCTGAGAAGCCAGAGACCAGATGTAACTCCCTCTATAGTATTTGTTACATCATCGGCGGCAGCAGTATCTATGAGCTGTGTGGCAGATTTCTGTATAGCCAAGGCGGGCCTCAGCATGGCCTCTATGGTGTTTGCAGATCGTCTTGCAGAAGAGGGGATTAATGTATATGAGGTGCGCCCAGGTCTTATATCAAATGATAGCGCCGTTAAGGTGAAGGAGGAGTATGACAATATGATATCCAACGGGGTGGTCCCGCAGGGAAGATGGGGTACCCCTGATGAGGTTGCCAAAGGGATCGCCTCTATAGCCGGAGGCGACTGGAACTTCTCAACAGGAATGGTCTTTGAAGTGAGCGGTGGTCTCTGCATACGATCTGTGTCGCGCCAGAACAACCACACCAAAATTACCGGCAGGGCCGACTAACTTAACACAGGCCTGCCGTGCCCGGCAAAGCTTACCCTAAAGCCCGGAACTCTTCCGGGAAAACTGCTGCGCGACCGCGCCTGCGGGAAGAGAGACCGGAAATCTTCATATATAGTCTGGCACCAATATACTTGCTGCAGCGATCTGCATATCTCTTTTTACCAAACCTCTTCTCTGACCCTGATCACAACCGGGTCCGGTAATAACGCTTCTCCGGCCCTGCTACCTTCTGCTGTTAACGAAGATCGAGCTCATCGGCGTTGGCCATGTCGATAAGTCCCACATAGAGCATACGGGCAATATCTTCCATTATATCTATTGTGATTGTTGATATATCATCGCCGGGACGATGATATATGGTTCTGTGAACAGGATTGGTGGTTCCCACGCTCATTGTTCTGAACCCGGCCCTGTCAAAAATGACAGCATCGCTTCGCGGCCTGCCATATGAAGGGGTCTCCACTTCCGGAGCATTTGCCCTTAGGGGCCTGTGAACATAGTTGTCATTGGCATCTATAAAGAAATCGAGAAGACCTCCGGCCCTGTATGACCCTCTTACAGAAATGCCTGTGCCGTTTCCGGCCATGTCAAGATTGATGTATACAACCGTATTCTCTTTTGGGAAGAGGGGGGCGTTGGTATATAGCTCGCTGCCAACAAGACCAACCTCTTCTGCACCTATAAACATAAACATCACACTCCTTCTCAGGGGTATGCGCGAAGTGGCCATCGCCTTTGCAGCACCCATAATGTCAACAACACCACTGGCATTGTCAATGGCTCCGTTAACCAGAAGCCCGCCTGCGTTTCCTACGGCGTCGAGATGGCCTCCTACAATAATTACCTCATGTTTAAGGTCGGGATCGGTTCCTTCAATAATACCAATAACATTGCAGGTTACTCCATCTTCAACACGCGAGGTGTTGGCCCTGATAGTCATCACCTTGCCGGTGTTGAATGAGGCGGGGCGGAAGCTGCTGTTTATTCCGGCAAGTAGTTCCCTGTTGCTCTTTCCGGTTCCATCAAATATATCGTTAAGGGGCTCGCTACCTATACCCTTAACTATAAGATCTTCGATGTATGCAATATTGGGGTTGGCGCTGGCACCGTCTATATAGAGAAAACCCGCGGCACCATGGGCATGAGCATTCTTTACCTTGTATTGATGGTAACAGTATGGTAACCATCGGGCATATTCGGGGTCGCGGGTGTTACGGAATGGCGCGTCACGATTTACCAGCACTATTTTCCCTTCAACATCCACACCGGCATAATCGTCATAGTTGAGCTCGGGTGCGGTTATTCCGTAACCTACATATACTACCTCTGCGGTTAACTCTCCGCTGCCTGAATTCATTCCCGGATAGTACTGGTCGGGAGCCTGATAGCTGATAATATCAGTGGTGCCGTCGGGGAGCTTCCTGTGTAACTTCAGTGCCCCCACATCATGAATTACCGTGTAGGGCTGATCAAACATCTGGAAATATGAACCGTTAACCGCCGGGCTGACCCCCCAGCTTTCGAGTTTATCTGCCACCCATTCGGCTACCTCCATATATTCAGGAGTGCCTGCCAGGCGACCATTGTACCTTTCGTCTGTTATGGTCTCCATCCACTCCATCATCTCATGTCTGTCTATCGTTTCAAGGTACTTTTCAAGCCTCTCTTCGTGAGACATTCTGCATGATGTGGCTGTTGAAATAATAATGATCAGTGTAATCACCATTATTTTACTGACCTGCATTCTGTAATCTCTTTTCATGATGCGATGAGGTTATAGTGAGTTTATGCCTTCAGGCAAGAACGATTTTAATATCTTCCCGGTAGGTTAGTTAACGATTCTGTCTATTGTACCAGTGGTATCTCGATAACAGCTATCAAAAATAGATAATAATGATACCATGGCATGGCGATTAACCTTTTTTAATTGCAGGCAGCCTTTTCCGGCGGCTCTTCCCCCCTTTCCGGCTACTGCTTCCCCTATCACTACTGATATCGGATCTGCCATCACCTTTTTTTACAATTGCTCATGTGTGATTTATTGATTTAGGTAGCTGCTTACCTGTCTATGGCAGTTTCAGGTTGTGTCTGTTATCAGGAGGGGGGCTGATCTCTGGTGGGGGCTTTATGATAAGCCAGGCTCTCTATCTTCCTGTAAGTAACCGGCTGCGGAGAGCAGCGCATGCAAGGATATAAGATATTGAACCGTTGGTGAGAGTTTGCTCCCCAGGCTGGACTCGAACCAGCGACCCTCTGATTAACAGTCAGATGCTCTAACCAACTGAGCTACTGAGGAGTGTTCTGTCTCTCTCTTTTTAAGAGTGGCAAAAATAAATTCTTTTACCGAATTAACCAATATCTTTGCGAAAAAAAGAGCAGTATGATTAATGGTGTGATAGGGATAGGCAATGCACTGGTAGATATAATGGTGAGACTGGAATCTGAAGAGCTGCTTGAGAGGCTCTCACTGCCCCCCGGCAGTATGCAGCTAATTGAGCGTGAGAGGTCTCACGAGATGACCGCTGCGGTAAACCATATGGCCGAAAGGATCACATCAGGTGGTTCTGTGGCCAACACTATATATGCATTGGGTATGATGAAGGCAGATGCCGGCTACATAGGGTCGGTGGGGAACGATAGCTATGGTACGCTGTTTCGCGACGAACTTACCAGAGCCGGTGTCTCTGCAAGACTATTTACCTCTGACCTGCCTACCGGAACCGCCATTGCCTTTATCTCGCCCGGCGGAGAGAGAACCTTTGCCACCTATACCGGTGCGGCGGCCGCCCTCAATGAGGATGATCTGGATGCCGGTATTTATGATGGGTATGATCTTTTATATCTTGAAGGGTACCTCATCTTTAACCTGCCACTGGTTGTTCGATCTCTTCAGCTTGCAAAAGAGAGAGGCATGCTGGTGGCTCTCGACCTGTCGGGATACAACATAGTTGAAGAGGCAAGAGAGAACTTCAAGATGGTTGTGGCAGATTATGTCGATATACTGTTTGCCAACGAGGAGGAGGCTTATGCTTTCACCGGCCAGGATGCAGAGAGGGCGGCAAGGAGCCTCTCTGAAATCTGCGATATAGCTGTTGTGAAGAGAGGCCGTGAAGGGTCTGTTATTTCCAGGGGAAGCGACTTTATTGCTGTCGGGGCCGTGGGAGGTGATGCTGTAGATACCACCGGAGCCGGAGATATGTTCGCAGCCGGCTTTCTCTATGGTATGACCCGGGGGTGGCAGATAGAGAGATGCGGCCGGGCGGGATCTCTGCTGGCTGGTCATATTGTTGAGTCTGTCGGTGCAAGGCCCGCCGATCATAAATGGAGTACCATTGAGAGGGAGATGGGACGGTGATACTGATTCCGCCTTGCCGGGAGTGCTATTGCGGCTTTGGCACTATTACAGAACATAACTCTCCCTCTAAACAGAGTCGTTATCGGTAAGCCGAAAGGGATTTTGTATTATTCTTCTGTCTTGGCTATATTGCGTTAACTTACCCACCTGCTCCAGACTGGTTCCAGGCTCTCTGTCAGTGCCCAAAAACTATCGGGAACATAATTGGGTTGAGCCGGTTGCCATATCCGGATTTTTATTCACTAAACAGTCTACTCATGAAAAAAAGAGTTACAGTATTTATTATGCTTCTTTTTCTTCTGCCTTTGGCCCTGCTAAACGCTCAGGAAGATGGGAAAAAGGTTTTAACCTATGATGATTACCATAGATGGAGCAGGATAGGAGCAACATCTATCTCCGATGACGGGGTCTGGTTCTCATACAGCTATCGCCCGCTCGACGGAGACGACACCCTCTACTTCCGGAATCATGACACCGGTAAGGTTTATGAAAAGCCGTTTTGCAGTAACCCCTCTTTTTCTGATGACTCCCAATGGGCTACATACCTGATAAATTTACCGCAGGAGAAGGCTGAGGCAGAACGAAGAAACAACAGGCGGGTATACAGAAAGGCGGCCCTGATAAACCTCGGAAGCGGTGAGGTTACTGTTTGGGAGAAGGCTGAATCGATATCGATATCGCCCGGATCAGATCTGGTGCTTATTAAGCGTGTTACCGGAGGCTCGGGAGAGAGGGGCTCCGACCTTATTGTGAAGAGCCTGGCCGATGGCTGGATGATTAACCTGGGGAATGTGAGGGAGTATAAGCTGAACAGCAGAGGAGACCTGCTTGCATATACGGTTGATGCTGCCGACAGATTGGGCAATGGCCTATACCTTTTTGATACCGGCAGCAGGAGGATAACAGCTCTTGATACAGATACCCTTGAGTATAGCAGGCTTACATGGGATGATGAGGTTTTTCGTTCTACCGAGAGACATAGAAGAGGGAACCGGGTGGCGGTACTTAAAGGTCTCAATCCGGGTGGAGTAACACAGTCTGAAAATATGCTTATAATAGCAGATAACCTTAACAGGAGCACTACCACTACGACGATCATTAAGCCTGAGGCGCTTGAAGGCTTCCCGGAAGACTATGTGGTTAGCGACCTGTCCGGAATGCGCTTTACAACTGATGGTGAAGGGCTCCTTTTTGGAATAAAAAGGCAGGAGGAGAGAATCAGGGTCAGTCGTGATACCGTTGCCAATGTTGATGTGTGGCACTATGCCGATGAGCGTATTCAATCTGTACAGATGCGCCGTGCCAATGCTGAGAGAAGATCGACAGATCAGGCAATTATCTGGCTCGACAGAAACCGTTTTGTGAGACTTGCCGACGAGACTATGCCGGTTGTAGGGATGAACCGCGATGGCAAAAGAGGCATTGGGCGAAATCCTACCCCATATATTCGCGATACCGACTGGGGAGGTTCTTCAAGTGACATCTATTTCGTAGACGGCCTGAACGGTGATCGGACACTCATTGTAAATGAGCTTACCCGCTCAATGGGAAGCTCTCCTGATGGTAGGTACTTCCTCTATTTTAAGGATGGGCATTTCCATGTTTATGATGGCGAGAGAGGTGTAACCACCAATATTTCAGAGGCAGCGGAGGTCAGCTTCTTCAACGAAACCACCGACTATCCATACGAGAACCCCTCATACGGATTTGCAGGATGGGAGAAGGGTGGCCGTTCGGTTATAGTTAACCATATGTTCGATCTGTGGGAGCTGAAACTTGACGGGAGCGGAGGTATGAATCTTACAGGCGATTATGGTACTGAGAATAGTATAAGATTCCGTATCATGAGAACCGATAACGAGCCATGGGTAGATCTGCGAAGCGATCTCTTGCTAACCGCTTATGGTCACTGGACAAAGAAAAGTGGTTATAGCAGGCTTCGTCCGGGAAGGGCACCTGAAACATTGATTTTTGATGACGCCAGCTTTTCACGGGCTACCAGAGCCGGTTCAGCAGACAGATACTATTTTACAAGACAGACTTTTGTCGATTTCCCCGATCTATATATAAGCAGCGGTGCATTTGTTGACAAGGTGAAGGTTACCGATGCTAATCCGCAGCAGGCTGAATACGCATGGGGTCACAGTATTCTTGTCGATTACTACAATAGCCGGGGTGACAGGCTTCAGGCTACCGTGTCACTGCCCGCAGGCTATGAAACGGGCAAGCGATATCCCACCCTTGTCTACTTCTATGACAAGATGTCGCAGAATCATCATCGCTATTCGATGCCTGCCTACGATGACAGACCTCATCTCTCTGCCTATGCCAGCGACGGCTATCTTGTGGTCAGACCCGATATTAACTATTATACAGGAGAGCCCGGATGGAATGCCGTTGACTGCCTTACGGCTGCCGTAGAAAGAGTTATAGAGCTTGGATATGCTGATCCGGACCGGATAGGATTGCAGGGACATAGCTGGGGAGGCTATCAGTCATCATTTGTTCTTACCCAGACAGATATCTTCGCATGTGTTGTTACCGGAGCTCCGGTAACAAACCTTACAAGTATGTACAACATATTGTATAAAAATAGCGGCACCAATAACCACGGAATAATGGAGACAGGACAGGTGAGGATGGGGAAGAGTCTCTTTGAAGATTTTGATAACTATGCAGCTCAATCGCCTGTTTTCCATGTCGAAAATATTAACACGCCATTTCTTATACTGCACGGTACTGAAGATGGCGCTGTTGACTGGATGCAGGGACTCGAGTTTTACAATGCCGCAAGGCGTGCCGGAAAGCAGGTTATACTTCTCTCATATCCCGGCGAGAATCACCATCTTGCCGTCCGCAATAATGTAAAGGATTTTCAATTGCGCATGAAGGAGTATTTTGATCACTACCTGAAAGGTACCCCGGCACCTGACTGGATTACACGCGGTGTGCCTTTCCTGGAGAAGATATGGGAGATGGGGCGGTGATGCTGCAAGAGTCTGAGCTGCGCCCACCAGAGTGGCGGTCTGATTGTGAATGTGATGAGTTGTATAGTGATAACCATTAATAGTATATTGATTATGAGAAGATTTAGTTTGCTTGTTACTTGCGCGGTTGTCGTGCTGTCAGTATTCTCCTGCGCCCGGACTGAAGAGATGGTTTTCCCCGGCGAGGAGTGGAGCTACTGGTCAACCCCGGGCGATGCCGGATTCGATGAGTCTGCCCTGCCTGCCATAAAGGGGTTTCTTAGTGATAGTATGAATACTACAGGCCTGGTGGTTACCATCAACGGGAAAATCCTTTTTGATTACGGCGATATTGAGGAGGTGAGCTACCTTGCCTCTGTAAGGAAAAGTGTGCTTGCCATGCTCTATGGTATATATGTTGAAAAGGGGGTTGTAGATCTTGACCTCACACTCGAAGATATGGATCTTAATGATATCGGGGGGCTTACTGAATTGGAGAAGAGTGCTACCGTGCGGGACCTTATCTCTTCTCGCTCAGGTGTATTTCATCCTGCATCGAATGCAGGCGATGATCTGGCTCACGCCCCTGAAAGGGGTAGCGTAGAGCCTGGTAGCTACTACCTCTACAGCAACTGGGATTTTAATGCAGCCGGAGGGGTATTTGAACTTCTTACAGGTGTCGACATATTCGATGCCCTTGAGAAGCATCTGGCTATACCGCTGCAGATGCAGGATTTCGAGAGGGAGAGACACAGGAAATCGGGCAACCTTAGAAGATCGCAGTTCCCGGCTTACCATATGCACTTCTCGACACGCGACATGGCACGGATAGGACATCTGATGCTGGCCGGCGGCAACTGGGATGGCAGGCAGATAATGACAGAAGAGTGGGTCGGGGAGTCGGTCTCACTCATAACACCGCTTCAGGAGATGAATCCTCCGCACAGAAGAGAGGGCAACCTCGGATATGGGTATATGTGGTGGGTATATGATGGCGACGGGGCTACCGGTGCACGCCGGGGAGCATATACCGGAAGGGGTGCCCTTGGGCAATGGATAACAGTTGTTCCCAAACTCAATATGGTGATAGCCCACAAAACAACACCAGATGCGGAAGGTACTACCGACTGGCCGGAGTATGAGAGGCTTCTCGATATGATATTCGGGGCCAGCACCTCTCTCAATTAGTATTTGACACCATAACCACCATGCAGTGCCTGATGAGGGCACTGCATGTCTGGTTTGCTGAAAGCTTTTACTTTGTAAAGCGCTTCTGCGGTATGGTGTGACGATATGGTTAGTTGGGCCTGAAAATAACTTCTGCCCTTCCCGCATTGCCGAAGAAGAGCCCGGCCACCCTCTTTACATCTTCCGGGGTCATGTTTTTTAGAAGTTCTTCGTAGTTTGCCGGGTCGTTATTGTCTATTCCGGTAAGGTAGTAGGCATATATGGCATTGCTCCAGTATCGGTTCTGCTGACGACTCTCTTCTCTGGTTTTGAGAAGATTTTCAACAGCCTTGCCGAAGGTGCCCTGATCGGGGCCATCATTTATGAGCCGCTCTATTTCACGGTAAACTATTGACTTGAGGTAGTCAGCATTGTCGGGGTCACAATCGAACATGATAAGTGCAGAAGCATGGTGATGAGGCCTCTCATGTGAGGTGATATTCATTGATACCCCATATGTTCCTCCCTCCTCTTCCCGTACCTTTCTGGTGTACTCTATCTGAAGTATGTTCTGAATAACCTTAAGGGTGAGGTTGTTGGGTGAGTTGTAATCCATTTTTCCCGAATAACTGACAAAGACGGTGGCCTTGGGTACCGTCAGAGGAAGGGTTATAGAACGCTCTATCTCTCCCTCAGGATGCCTTGTTCTCCTGTCAACCCAGGCTTCACCACTCTCTCCAGAGGGTAACGAGCCTATGTATTTCTCGACAAGTGGTCTGACAATGTCACTCTCTATGTTGCCAACTATAATGAAGGTGAACTCACCGGCGTTGCGAAACCGGTCTCTGTATATCATCTCAATCTTCTCCATTGAGACCTTCTCGAGTGTCGTAAGATTTTGCAGAACCGTGCGCTCGCTGTAGTTGGTAAGTATCATGGCCAGAGAGTCCTGCATTCGCTTAGAGGGGTCGTTGTCCATTGTTGTGAGGAGTGATCGGTACCTGGACATTATCGCACTATGAGCCTCAGCATCAAACCTTGGATGGCAGAATCGCAGATAGAGAAGCTGCATGAGTGTCTCGAAATCTGCCGGCCTCGATGATCCGGAGAACCCCTCAATGGTCTCAGTGAGGGTTAGGGAGAGGGCGAGCTGCTTTCCGGTGAGCAACCGTTGCAGCGAAATGGCATCGTACTCGCCTGCACCATAGGCATCTACAACCATTGGAAGAAAAGAGGCAGATGGGAGCATCTCCTTTTCATATAGCGATGTTCCACCTAAACTGAAGGCCGAAAGAGTTACCTGATCTCTGTTATAGGAGGCTTTGCGGTATATGACTCTTGCCCCGTTTTCGAGCTTCCACTCTACCGCGTCAAACTTCCCGACATCTCTCTCTTCAATTATGGCAGATCCGGGCGGTTCGTAGGGTATAAGCTCTCCCGATGCTGTCCTGTCTCTGTATGGCTCTATATCGGAGTTTTCAACATTTGCCACAATATCATGGAACTGCTGCTCTGTGAGGTGGGAGATGCCCTCACGCTCTTCGCCCATTACTATCAGCACTCTGTTTTCAGGGGTCATCACTGACCGGAATCTGTTGTTCAGATCTTCAACGGTAATTCCGGGAAGGAACTCTTTTATGAAGCTGTACCTGAAATCGAGCGAGGGCATCGGCTCTCCGGCAAGATGGTAGTCCTGTATAGAATAGATGTAGGCCTCATTATGAATCTTGTCTCTCTGGTTGTATCTGTTCTTGAAGGCGGTAAGATAGTTTCTTCTCTCTCTCTCCAACTCGCTTTCGGTGAATCCGTGTCGCCTTATCCGTTCGGCTTCACGATATAAAACCTCCATGGCTCTCTCTCCCTGACCGGGATTGATGGCAGCATTCATATATAGTGCATCATAGCCCCTTACCAGTCCCGATACACCAATGCCTCCGGCAATGAAGGGCGGATCGCTGCGCTGCAGCATCTCCTGGAAGCGCGATGAAATAATGTTATTCATCAATGAGGTTACCATAAGCTCACGCATGTAACCCAGGTTTTTCTCATCGCGCTCTGCATCACGATGCTTTATATACAGGCTTATCTGGTTTTGAGGCGCTTCGGGGTCTGTTGCAAGTACATAGAGGGTTTCGCTATGTTCGGGTACCTCAAAGAAGGGGCGTGGCACGATGTCATCGGGTGGTGAGATTGTTGAAAATAGCTCTGTTATCTTCTCTTCCATCTCATCTGTATCGATGTCACCTACCACCACAATGGTCTGCAGATCGGTCCTGTACCATTTGTCGTAAAACGCCCTGAGTTCTGCGGCGGTGACGCTGTTTATGACATCGAGACTTCCAATTATGTCTCTGTCGGCATAGCGCGAACCTTTGAGCAGTATGGGATAGTACTGAAGATATAGCCTGAAGCTGGCATTAAGGCGGGTTCTCCACTCTTCGCGTATTACACCTCTCTCACTCTCTACCTCATCCTCATCAATAAGAAGGTAGTCTGACCAGTCATGAAGTATCAGCAGACAGGTGTCAATCAGACCCTCTCTGTTAACTGGTATGTCAGACAGGTTGTAAACGGTTTCATTGTGAGCGGTGTAGGCATTAATGTTCCTTCCAAAAGCAACGCCGTGCCTCTCCAGTCTGCTGATAAGGGTGTTGCCGGGGAAGTGGCGGGTGCCGTTAAAGGCCATGTGCTCGAGATAGTGAGCTATGCCATCCTGATGATCCTCTTCAAGATTGGCTCCTACATTCTGAATAAGGTAGAAGCTGGCTCTTCCCGGTGGCTCACTATTATTCCTTATATAATAGGTTATACCGTTACTCAGTACACCTATTCTGACCTCCGGATCGGGAGGTACCGGTTTGCCGGGATCGGTCTGGGCTCTGGCGGTAAGGGCCGTGAGCAACAGTCCTGCTATCAACACTATTCTGAAATGACCCATATCCTGTTGGTTTGGTTTCTTTTATAAAGTATAACTTACCTCATATTGCAGGCCCCGGCCTCTTTAATGACACATGGCTGCAGGTATCGGTAATACAGGGCCTGAATTGATTCGGACTGCTCAGAAGAGTCCGTGAAGCTCTGCATTAATCTTGTCAATTATTTCAGAGAGATGTGACCTGTTATTTGGAAAGTCGTAGTGGTCGGCCTCTATTACCATTAACTTGCTGCCGCTGTATGACTCGACCCACGCCTCATACCTCTCATTAAGCCTTTTGAGATAGTCAATTCTTATTGAAGACTCATACTCCCTGCCACGCTCCTGAATCTGACTCACCAGAGTGGGCACCGAAGCACGCAGATAGAGTATCAGATCGGGGGGGTCAATCAGAGAGTTCATAAGGTTAAAAAGCGAGAAGTAGTTATCAAAATCGCGGGTCGACATCAGCCCCATACTGTGAAGGTTAGGGGCGAAGATATAGGCATCTTCATAAATGGTTCGATCCTGTATAACTGTCTTTCCCGACTTTTTTATCTCCAGTATCTGGGTAAACCGGGTGTTAAGAAAATAGATCTGCAGGTTGAAAGACCACCTCTGCATATCTTCATAAAAGTCGTTGAGATAGGGGTTGGTCTCAATATCCTCGAAGTGTGGCTCCCATCCGAAATGCTTGGCAAGCAGCCCGGTAAGAGTTGTTTTTCCTGATCCTATGTTTCCTGCAATGGCAATATGCATACGGCTTATCGATTAGGTGAGGGTTACTGCCCGGGGGCCTCTGCAGCAAGACCCGCTATACTATAAAAATCTTCTATGTAGGTGCGGTCATTGGATAGCCTTGGCATCTTGTTCTGGCCTCCCAACTTGTTCTTCTTCTCAAACCATTTCAAAAAGGTTCCCTGGGGAACCACTCTTACAACCGGCGGAAGCAAGGTGTTGTTGTTCATTCTTTTAGCTTCATAGTCTGAGTTAACGCTCTGAAGAGTCTCATCGAGTATCCTCCTGAACATCTCAATGTCGTCGGGCTCACTCTCAAATTCAACTATCCACTCATGCGAACCCTTCTCGCTGGCATTCATGTAGACAGGTCCGGCTGTGTACTCCGAAACGGCTGCGCCCGTTTTACGGCAGGCATTGGTAATGGCTCGCTCGGCATTATCAATTACAACCTCTTCACCAAAAGCGTTTATGAAGAGCTTGGTGCGGCCGGTTAGCTTTATCTTGTGCGGATAGAGGGAGGTGAAAGTTACGGTGTCGCCTATAAGGTACCTCCAGAGGCCCCCATTGGTGGTGATAACTATCGCATAACTTACCCCCTGCTCAACCTCATTGATGAGCAGCGAAGGGGGGTTGTCACTTTTGTTGAGCTCAGAGAGTGGTATAAACTCATAATAGACACCGTAATCAAGCATAAGAAGCATATCTGAGGAGGAGAGGTCGTCCTGAAGGGCAAAAAAGCCTTCGCTGGCATTGTAGCTCTCCATATATCTCATGCTCTCTGAAGGTATCAGCTGACGATATATGTCACGGTATGGTTCAAAATTAATGCCCCCATGAAAAAAGACTTCAAGGTTGGGCCAAACCTCAAGAATGTTCTCTTTACCTGTATGGTCGAGTATGTGCCTGAGCAGTACCAGATACCACGACGGAACACCTGTCAGGCTGGTGACATTCTCGTTTATGGCAACGGTAGTTATCTTCTGAAGCTTCTCGTTGAAGTCTTCCAGTAAAGCTATATCACTTCTTGGTGTCTTGATAAGATTGACATAGAAGGGGGCATTCTCGATCAATATAGCCGACAGATCGCCGTAAAGGGCGTCGTTGTTGAAGCTCGTAACCCTGTGGCTTCCCCCAAGGGTGAGACCCTTGCCACGAAAAATGCCTGAGTCACTGAATCGGGAGGCGTAAAATACAAGCGTGTCTCTGGCCCCCTTGTAGTGACAATCTTCGAGCGACTCATCCGATACCGGAATAAACTTGCTTTTGCTGTTTGTTGTGCCTGACGATTTTGCAAACCACCTGATGGTGCCGGGCCACATGATGTTGGTTTCACCGCCGCGAAGCCTCTCTATCTGGGGTGCAATATCCTCGTACTTCTGCAAGGGTAAACGCTTGCGAAAGGTGTCGGCATTACCTATTGAGCGGAAATCATACATCCTGCCCCATTCTGTTCCGGAAGCTTTGTCAAGCAGATTGAAGAGCTCCTGCTCCTGGGTCTCAAACGGATGCTCCCGGAAGAGGTCAATCTGCTCCATCCGGTTGTTGTTAAGCCACTTGATAATTGAAGGAATAATCGCCATAAAAACAGAAGCTAAGCCACCAAATATATAACTTTTTCGGGGAAGAGAGGAGGGGCTATGCAAAGAGGTCGCCCAGAACCAGTTGTGAGCCAATTTTTCTGAAGCCCGGAATGTGCTCTGAATAGTACTGCAGCAGAAGATTCAGCAGGGCTTTTCTCTGTGATGAGCCAATCTTTATCTGATCCAGCTGTGTGAATGTCATGCATGTAAGACTCTCTATAAGCTCTGCCATACAGATGTTGTCGGCTATGGCACTGTCGTATGGGGCGGCCCTCTCCATACATCCTGCCGCAGAGATGACGCCGTTTGCCATATCACTCACAAGCGGGGGGGCGGGCTGCCCGGTAACCGGGGCGAAACCCAGATGGCGCGACAGCCCGAGCATGAACATAAGATGAAAGTTGGCAACACCGCTGCCGCAAGAATCGAGCTCTATAGCGGCACCCTCTATGTAGTCATACAACCGTTGGTCTCCTGTCTCCTCTCTAAGGGCAGAGCAGAGAACCTCTGAGAGAAAAATGGTAAGAGATGTCTTTACTACTGAATGGGGAACCGTGACAGGGACATATGCAAGCGAGTAGTTTCTGAGTTGATGAACCTGACCGGAAGACTCCTTTATCTCAGTGTCCAGTATAGTCAGTGGCCTCAGAAGAGCGCTCCTGCCCGGCCTTCTGCCTCTCTTTACGCCTTTAGCCATGACCGCAATACGACCATGATTCCTGCTGTAGAGGTTTACAACAGATGAGGTATCACTGTAACTGATTGTTCTTAATACTATTGCTCTTGTTTTATCGGTCATAGCCTTTTTGGTAGTGGCCCGCTGATGGCAAAACTAAGAAAAATAGCGGTGAGCCAACTGAGCGCACACCCCCTTTTTTACTATATTTACCCCTTAATGTCGCATGATTAACGGTTTTACAATGGGTACAGCCAAGAAGGATGAGCTAATAAAACGAATAGCAAAACTGGCCAAGCAGAATCAGGAACTCGAAGAGCAGATAAAAACCCTTCAGAAGACAAATGAGAAGCTTGCCCGGCGAAGCGAGAGGCAGAAAGAGTTTCTTGAGAGCAGGGGCCTGGATGGAACAGGAGAAGAGGCGGTAGCCGATCAGCGCGATAAGTCGCTGAAATTTGAGATGGCAACGGTGCTGTTTTCGAATATCCACGGCTTTTCACGCCTTATTGAAGATGATGACTCAACAACCGTTATGGACGAACTGGATGTAATACTGTTCCAGTTTAACCAGATAGCCGCAAACTATAAGATCGAGAAGATTAAGACTATCGGTGATGCCTATATGTGTGCAGGCGGTATACCGGAGAAGAATATTACCAACCCGGTAGATGTGGTTATGGCAGCCATAGAGATGCGTAACTTCCTCTACGAATACCAGAAGGGAAAGTCGCCCGGCGAGAGGCTTGTGTGGGATATGAGCACCGGCATACATACCGGACCTGTAACTGCAGGAGTGACCGGCAAAAGGAAGTTCAGCTACGATATCAAGGGCGATACGGTCAACACGGCCAGCCGCGTCGAGACTGTTGCCGGTAACGGTGATATACTGATATCTGTTATGACCTATGAACTGGTGAAAGAGTTTTTTGATTGTGAATACTACGGCAAGCTGCCTGTGAAATATAAAGGCGACCTTGAGATGTTTCAGGTCAAGGGGGTTAAACCAGAATTCTCAGTCAATGGTGAGGGAAGGGAACCCAACAGCGCTTTCAGGGTTAAGTTTGGCCTGATACAGTTTACAGATATTCAGGAGAGGGTTCTGGACATAATGGAGAAAGGTTTGCCGGACGACCTCTACTACCATAATATAAAACATACCGTCGATGTGGTTACAGAGGTTGAACTTATTGGTTGGGCGGAAGGGTGCTCTGACGAGGAGTTACTGATACTTAAAACAGCAGCCCTATTCCACGATGCAGGGCATATCGTTTCATACAAAGATCATGAGTTCCATGGCACTGAACTGGCAAGGAAGATTCTTCCTGAATACAATTATAGCAGTGACCAGATAGAGAGGATTTGCGAAATAATAATGGCTACCTGTATGCCTCCATCACCAAAAAATCTGCTTGAGAGCATCATCTGTGACTCAGACCTCGATTACCTTGGTAGAAGCGACTTTATTCCGGTCTCCAACACCCTGTATGAGGAGCTGAAATCGCGAAACATGATAGGGTCACTTAATGACTGGAACAAGCTGCAGGTGAAGTTTATTTCGGGTCATCAATACTTTACCCAAACTGCCCGCAGCCTCAGGGAGGTTAATAAGCAGCAACAGATAGAGCGGATACAGAGCCTTATCAAATATGATTAACTCTGCCGGCTATCAGTTAACTACCAGCAGCTTGGTTATTGTCCCGCTCTGACCATCGGGCGATGAGCACATTATCAGGTAAACACCTGTCGCTACCCTTCTGCCACGAAAATTATTCAGATCCCAGGTTGCCTCTGCTCCGGTAGATGTTGTCTCGTAGACAAGATTTCCTGTTATGTCTGTTATTCTAACCTTTGTGTCGCGCACAAGCCCGGTAATTGTTACCGGCCCTGAAAAATGGCTTCTGACCGGATTGGGAAAGGCGTATACTGAATCGAAGCTCTCTTTGCCGGCAGGAGCATCACTGCGGTATGCAACTATACCCTCTGCAGTACCAAACCATACAATGCCTGTTGAGGGATCGGCAGATACCGAGGCAACATTGTCAGAGAGCAGGGGGCTGTTATCACTGTTGAAATGCTTTATGGTCGCAGTACCGTCGGGAGATAAAAGATATACCCCGGAACCCGCAGTGGCAAACCACTTCCGGTTGGCTCCGTCTACGGCTATTGAGGTTATTATCTCGGTGCCAAGGGCGTAGTCTGCAAGCCCCGAACCGTCGTCGCGGGCTATCCTGGGCCTGACAACCCTTATCTCGCTGTCAAAAACATTGTCTGGAGAGTAGTATACCGCCGGCCCCTGGTCGGTGCCTAACCAGATGTTTCCATCAAGATCTTCGGCTATACTGTGTACCGTGTTGAGAACCCTCTCGTCACTGTCCCTTACAACAATCTTCCTCTGCCTGAGGAGACCGAAGTTGTCAGGCTCGTTGCGGTCACAGATAACAAAAAGCCCATGGCCCCGGGGCAGAACAATCCACTTTTTACCGGAACGGCTCACTATGATGTCGCCTATTGTTGGGGCCTCTATGGTTACAGGAAGGGTTATCCAGGTACGGTCGGGCCTCATTATCTTGATGTTGTTCTCAACACCCGACTGGGTAACCCAGAGGTTGTCGTTATGGTCGAATGCAAGACCGCATATCCTTGAGTAGGGTCTGCCCGGAAATATGCTCTCAAGGGGTGAGTTGCTTTCGTCATAGTGATTTATTAGAGTGCTGCCTGAGAATTCAAGCAGCCCCATACCCCAGGTTGAGACAAAATGGTTGCCCTGCCTGCCGGGAAGTACCCGTAAAGGGTCGGAGATGCCGGTGCCCGGTGACCCCCTCCATTCAGAGCCGTCAAAAAGCGATACCTGCAGAGGGCGCCACAGATTGTTCCAGGCGTTGTTAACTCCCCCTCCGGCTGTGTAGACCATGCCGTCTACGGCTGTAATGTGAATTACATTGTCAGAATCAGGACCTTCCGGAAGCAGAGTGGAGCTGCTGCCGTCGGCAAAGACCGACATTAACCCCCTGTCGCTGTCTGCAATCCAAAGGGTTGAACCGTCTGATATGGCGTGCATGGGCGATGGAGAACCATCTCCGTAGCTATCCGTGGCGCTTATGATATCTCCCTCCTGGTCTATTGTGAGTATAGCGCCCGGAACGGTTGTTATGACACCACCACACGGAGAGGGTTCGAGGGTATTGATGCCATCCGGTGAGTGGTACACGGCCCGCCAGCTGCCACCATTTGTAACAAAGAGCGAGTCGCCGGTGTCAAATGAGAGTGAGGCATAGAGAGCGTCAGTGGTGGCGGCAACGGCGCCCGATCTATATTGGCCGGAGGGGGTAACCTCCTGATAGCTCCAGTTGCCAAAATACGCGAGGGCCGGATCATCAGACTCTGCACGGAACAGACCCCCGGCCGTTGCGGCATAGATGTGGTCGCCAAGGAAGGCGATGTCATAAACACTGTTTGCGCCTGAATGGTGACCGGGACGCCATCTGTCGGCTGTCTCGTAACGACCTATATCTATTATCACTATACCCATGCTACCTGATATATAGGCGTGGTTCCCCCGTGTTTCAATGCGATATATCTCTTTGAGACCAGGGAAACTCATTCTGAAAATGTCGTCTATGGTGTGAACCACTGAGCCCCTGTAAATATCTATGCGTGTGTTGTTGTAGGCTATGACCAGTGCCGACTGGCTTTCCGACCATGCGATGGTGGCGATGCCGGTTGTGGTAAGGCCTGTGACGGTCGAGAGGCGTGAGAGTGAGCTTGTCTGCCTGTCATAGACGATTATTCCGCCTTTGGCAGAGCAGTAGACTCTGTCGGCCGATTTTGCCACGAAGCTGCCCCTGTTGTAGCTGAGATGGTCGCTCCATGATGCCGCAGGAAGCTGTGACCAGAGCCGCTGTGAAAGCGATGGCAGGAGAAGAAGTGGTATGAGTAACAGGCTTCTCACAAGGCACTCTTTTTGTTGAAACTGTTTTGCGGTCTTAACCTCTATTTGCCCTGTAAAGATTAAGGTGATATATTTTCTATTTGTTATGTTACAATAATCATTACTCCGGGTCATACTCCGCCACAACTCTTTATCTGCGTCATGACAAAGATGACCCCCTCTTGCCCGAATGCAGGTCACTATCATCTCTGCCGGAGCGTGCCTTCGACGCAGGGTAGGGTTATGCAGGGCAGGGTGGTCGGGCTACCCTGCTACCCGACACTATTTTAAACTGCCCGGCCTTACCTCTTATTGTGCATACTGCTCTCAGTGAGGTGTGCTGTAAGCCTGGCTATGGCAACAGACCTGTGCGATATGCTGTTTTTCATTTCCGGACTCATCTCGGCAAAGGTGTGGGTGTAGCCATCGGGTATAAAGAGCGGGTCATAGCCGAAACCGCCACTGCCCCGTGGCTCGAGGGCAAGAACACCCTCGACTATTCCCTCAAACAGCTTTGTGGTGCTACCGTCAATGAGAGCTATGACAGTACGGAATCTGGCTTTGCGATCTTCTCTCTCATTCATCATGGCGAGAAGCTTGCAGATGTTGTCGCTCATAGTTGCCTTGTCGCCGGCAAATCTTGCCGATCTGACTCCCGGCAGGCCATTGAGAGCCTTTACCTCCAGCCCGGTGTCATCTGCAAATGCGGGCATACCGGAGGCCAGTGAGGCACTCTCAGCTTTTATGATGGCATTCTCTTCGAGGGTCTTGCCTGTCTCTGCAATCTCTTCATTAATACCAATATCTGACAGACAGACCAGTTCAATGCCGGCGGGCAGCAGAGCCCGTATCTCATCTCTTTTGTTGTAGTTATGCGATGCCAGAAGTAGTTTCATCAGGTTTCTCTTTCGCCTCAAAAATAGTCAAAAGGGCTTAACTCTTTTGCCGGATACCCATTTAGTGTTACCTTTGAGTTCTATAATGCGTTATGAGAGCTATTGGATTATCGGTGTTTGCAGCTGCTCTGTTGCTGTCGGTGCTTGCTTTTGCGGGCATTGATGCCGGTAACTCATCACGCTATCAGAATGAAGGGTATGGGCGAAGCACCCCTTACCTTACCCATGTTATTTTCGATTACGATTCTGTAATTCCACTCGATATTATTGAAGAGACCCGGAACTCCGGCGGTTCTATAACTGTCGGCAGCAGGGTGCGTAATCTGACCTTCATTGTCGATGCAGCGCGTGGTTATAACTTCAGCTTTTTCCTCGATGGCTTTGACCACCAGGCCTCTTTCCATACAAACGATTTTATAAAGGACTACACCAATCTTCCGCCCGGCAACTATACCCTGATGATACAGTACACATCGCCAACCGGCACTACAGGGTCAGACGAGCTTATACGGGTGCGGGTTCTTCAGCCCTGGTATCTTACATGGCCTGCTCTTATGAGCTATCCGGCCTTTATAATCGTTTTCCTCTGGTTTGTCTACGAACAGCTCAACCTCCGCTTTGCCCGCAGAAGATATATGCTTGAGCAGATCATTAACACCAGAACCGAAGAGCTGATAACTGAGAAGGAGAAGTCTGAATCGCTGCTTGCCAATGTGCTTCCGAAATCGACGGCCGACGAGATTATGCTCAAGGGGAAGGCTACCAAAACCAAATACAATTTCGCAACTGTTCTTTTCAGCGATATTGAAGGGTTTACCAAGATAGCCGAAGAGATGAACCCTGAAATTCTGATCGATGAACTTGATAAGTTCTTCTTTCATTTCGATTCGGTTGTAGAGAAACTCAATATAGAGAAGATTAAAACCATTGGCGATGCCTATATGTGTGCCGGTGGAATACCTGAGCGGAACAGAACCAACCCCGTTGAAGTTGTTCTTGCAGCGGTGCAGATGCAGAACTATATGGCAGACCTGAAGCGCGAGGCAGAGAAGGCGGGTCGCTACTTTTTCGATATACGGATAGGAATACATACAGGAACCGTGATAGCGGGTGTTGTTGGTTATAAAAAATTGTCGTACGACATCTGGGGCGATACTGTCAATACCGCCAGCCGTATGGAGTCATCGGGAGAGGCCGGTAAGATAAACATATCGGGTACCACCTACGAGTTTGTAAAAGAGTTTTTTGACTGTGTGTACCGTGGTAAAATGCCTGTTAAGTATAAGGGCGACATAGATATGTATTTTGTTAGGGGTTTCAGGAGCGAGATGACAGATGACGGCGTAAGCCCCAACAGGCGGTTTATGCTTAAACTTAAAAGCATGAAGCTGCTTGATGTTGAAGAGTATGTGATTAAGCTTTTTGATGATGAGGCTCCTCCCGGATTCTTCTTTCACAACTCTCAGTTTGTAAGATCGCTCTCAACACAGGTGGAGATTCTGTCACGGGCTGAGCAGATCAGAGAGGAGGATTATATCGTTACCCGGCTGGCGGCCCTGCTTCTATATACCGGCCTGCTTGAAGAGTATAACAACCCATCTGAATACTCTGCCATCAAGGCAGAAAAGGTGTTGTCCAGAATCGGTTTTGGATATGAGACCGTCGATGCGGCCAAGGAGGTGATACATAAGTTTTATGACGACGATTTTGATAGTGATGCGATGGCCGTTCTTCATGACTCGGTCTTTGACTATCTGGGACGCATTGACTACGCCGATATGGCGGAAAGGCTACGCAAGGAGATGAGGGAGGCCGGCTACATATACAGCGATAAGGAGTGGATAGAGATGCAGGGTGTGTTTCTTGCAAAGCATGATTTCCTGACCTCTACAGCTCGCATGTTGAGGTCTTACTCCATTGAGAGACAGATTGACCAGCTTAAGGAGCTCTGTTGCCCGGAGGGTGACCCCGCTCTTGAGGAGGGTGGGCCCGGTGTCTCCGGGGTTGCCGAAGATGATTCCGGTATCCGTGAGGGTGACTCCGGGGCTGTTGAGGGCGATAACGATGTCCGGAAAGGTGACTCCGGGATCGTCAAGGGCGATGATTCCGGTGCGCAGTAGGGTGACTTTGGAACTGCTGAGGGCTATTCCGGATGCTGAAGGCGACTATTCCGGTCTGCAGCAGGTGAGACCCTATATCGAAGAGGTCGATGATCCCGATCTGCAGCAGGTGAGACCCGATATAGATGAGGGACGATTCCGGTGTCGATACATGATAACAGCACGACCGGTATCTTCCGCTCTATAGCATATAGCGCATCGGTTATCTGCAATATGTCATTTGCTATTCTGCCTATTAAGTGTACATTTGGGGGGGCTGTAATAATGTAGTTGAAACAGACTTAATAACATATAATTCAAAGCTGATATGGATAATATTGATAAGATTGATTGGAAAAACATGCCTTTCGGCTATGTGAAGACTGATGCCAATGTAAGGGCCGTTTTTCGTGACGGGAAATGGGGTGAGATAGAGGTCTCTTCATCTGAGTACCTCAACCTGCATATTGCTGCTTCGGGGCTGCATTACGGGCAGCAGGCCTTTGAAGGGATGAAGGCGTATCGGGGCAAAGATGGTAAGGTCAGGATTTTCCGCTGGGAAGAGAATGCGAAAAGGCTTATTGACTCGGCCAGGGGAATTTTTATGGCTCCTGTACCCGAAGAGCTCTTTCTGGAGGCCGTCATGAAAGCGGTAAAGCTGAATGAAAAGTATGTGCCTCCTCATGGAACCGGTGCTACGCTCTACATAAGGCCACTGCTTTACGGATCGGGTGCTGAAGTGGGTGTTAAGCCCGCCTCAGAATATACCTTTCTGGTGTTTGTGACTCCCGTTGGTCCCTATTTCAAAGGAGGTGTTAACCCGGTTGATATGTTGGTTACAAGAGAGTTTGACAGGGCAGCGCCCCTGGGAACCGGACACATAAAGGCGGGAGGTAACTATGCAGCAAGCCTCAGGGCCATAGTAAAGGCCAGGGAAGAGGGTTATGCCAATGCGCTCTTTCTCGATGCAAGAGAGAAGAAGTATATTGATGAGTGTGGCCCTGCAAACTTCTTTGGTATCAAGGGTAACAGCTACATAACCCCCAAGTCGCCCAGTATACTGCCCTCTATAACCAACATGAGCCTTATGGATATTGCCAAATCGCTAGGTATGGAGGTTGAGAGGAGACCGGTACCCTTTGAGGAGCTGGCAGAATTTGATGAGGCCGGGGCCTGTGGTACTGCAGCGGTAATAAGCCCCATCGGAAAGGTTTTTGACCCCGATACAGGAAAGACCTTTGACTTCGCAAAAGATGGCAAGGCTGGTCCGAAAACCATGAAGCTATATGAAACACTTACAGGCATTCAGTTTGGTGATATCGAAGATACATTTGGCTGGATAACCTTTGTAGAGTAAAAAAGAGTGGTTGCCTTTAACAGATCATATTGCCTTAACCTGTTGGGCAACCGGCAAAGATAACCGAATCCGGAGCCTCTTCCCCGTTAAGGGATGAGGCTCCGGTTTTTGTTAAAATATGGGCTATTTATGCTGTTTATAGGGAAACTTCAGTAATTTTGGTCTCAAATTTCGACGATGGCATCAAGAAAGAGTACAGGCATATCGAAATCAAAACTGAGGAGTTCCTATCTGACTCTTGTTATCAGTGTGGCTCTTGTCCTCTTTTTGCTTGGCATACTGGGTCTTGCTCTTATTAATGCCCGGGCGCTCTCCGACCATTTCCGGGAGAGCATCTCTTTCTCTGTTATTCTTGACGAGGATGCTCCGGAGGCTGACATAATGATGCTTAAAAAAGATCTTGACGCGAAGGAGTTTGTAAAGGTAACCGACTATATTTCGAAAGAGCAGGCTGCTGATAAACTGATGAAAGAGTTGGGTGAAGATTTTATCGGCTTTCTGGGCTATAACCCTCTCTCTCCAACCATCGATGTCTATCTTCATGCCAGCTATGCCAACCCTGACAGTGTGGCGGTAATTGAGAAGTATATTTACGATTTCCCTGTAGTTAGTGAGGTCTATTATCAGGAGTCTCTTCTGAATCTTATAAATGACAACATCAATAAGATCGGGGCTTTCCTTGGCATCCTGAGCCTCTTTCTGACACTTATAGCTGTAACAATCATTAATAATACAGTCAGGCTTTCAGTTTATTCTAAACGATTTATAATAAGAACCATGCAGCTTATAGGGGCTACCCGTGCATTTGTAAGGAGGCCTTTTTTAATCAGAAGCGTACTGCATGGTGTCCTTGCCGCACTCCTGGCAATAGTTCTTCTTATATCGATGCTCTACCTTATTGAGAGAGAATTTTTCAGGCTATTTACTTTCGATGATATTAATCTGTTCCTTTTGCTGATGGTCGGAATAGTCGCTACCGGGGTTGTAATGAATGTGCTCTTCACCTTTTTTGCGGTAAACAGATACCTTGGCATTACCGAAGATAAACTCTATGTGTGATATAGCCTGCTAAAAGTCAACTTAAATTCAGAGAGACAATAAACCATATAATATGAAACGGAAAACCGAGAAAAAGGAGAAGAGGGAGTTTGCACTTGGCAAAGAGAACTATAAACTGATGGCTATAGGTTTTGTTGTTATCATCATTGGTTTTATTCTTATGGCCGGCGGGGGTAGCGATGATCCCGATGTTTTCAGGGAGGATGCGCTATTTAGCTTTCGTCGTATCACGCTCGCTCCCATAGTTGTGCTTGGGGGGTTTGCCTTTCAGATATATGCCATAATGAAAAAACCTTCAGAATAGAATGGCGATTGCGGCATTGAATTGTGACCGGAGTTTTAGTTGACACCGGATTGTCTGGCTATTTCTTGCAGCCGCACTCTTAATACTTTTTTCTTGATTAACAGAGCTGTTTTATGAGTTCACTTGAAGCTTTTATGCTGGGTATTTTGCAGGGTTTAACTGAGTTTTTACCTGTTAGCAGCTCCGGCCACCTGGAGTTGGGGCACTACCTCTTCGGCATCGATCCCGAGAATGGATTTGCATTCTCGCTTGCTGTTCATGGCGCCACCGTTCTCAGCACCATAGTGGTTTTCCGGAAGGAGATTGCCGGATTAATTGCGGGGGCATTGGCTTTCAGGATGAACAACGAGACCAGATACCTCTTACTCATGGCGCTCTCAATGATACCGATTGCCTTCTCAGGCATCTTCCTCAAAGATCGGATTGAAGCGCTCTTCTCAGGCAATGTTGTCTTTGTAGGCTCAATGCTTCTTATTACTGCAACGCTGCTCTTTATGACAAGGTTCTTCTCCGATAAAGGTTACGAGATTAACTGGTCGCGGGCCCTCCTGATAGGTGTTGCGCAGGCCTTTGCCGTTTTGCCCGGAATATCGCGCTCGGGAGCAACCATAGCGACCGGAATGATGCTGGGGGTGAGCAGAGATAAGATTGCCGCATTCTCGTTCCTGATGGTTCTTGTACCTGTGATAGGGGCAAACATTCTGAAGTTTGCCGGAG
>SLNP01000021.1 GCA_007132995.1 Bacteroidales bacterium
CAACCCGTAATAAGAGAACCTGTCCGTTTATACATGATAACTACACAAACCCTACTTGGGGTACGCCACTTTATTTCCCGAAATATCTTAAAGCTTTTTTTAGTGCGAACGAAGTGAGCACTTCTTTACGCTTTACGCTTTACGCTTTACGCTCTACGCTGCGAGCTGCGCCAGCAGCGAGCACCCCCCACCCGACTACTGAATAAGGGAGAATTTCAAACTAAAGCCTACATTGGTATTGGAGGTGGGAAAGGTGTTGGCTACAAAGGGGTCATTCCTTGAGTGGTCGGCGAAGAACTGCAGGTTGAACCTGTCACTCAAAACATAGTCGGCAGTGGTTCCTACGGTAAGGATCTTCTGGCCGGCGACAGGCTGATTAACCTCCTCTATCAGCTTTCTTGCCATTGTTTTATTGTCCCTCAGAGAGACATCCATACGCACGGTCAGGTCGCTCCTTAGTGGCCGCTGCACTCCTCCGGTGCGAACCACTATCTGAACATCGGAAAAACGATAGCCAAGGCCGACTGTAACCTCATTATTCCGAATATCGGCTATCTGATTGCTGGCAAGATTTAGCGACACGGTTCTTGATTGTGTCATCTGAAACCGTGTTGTAAGGTTATTGCGCCAATTCATGTCAACATTTATCAGAGGCGAAAATTGCTCGCTTATGGTAACCACACTCATCTGGTGAAGCGGAATAAAATTGTTCTGAAGGTCTCTTATCCGGCTAATACCATCGCCATCCTCGTCGTAGGCCAGATTGGTTGTGTACGAGCCTACCGTATAGGTGCTCCTGTACTGGTGTGTAAGGTTAACAGATCGGAAGATGCGCTGTACAGGCTCCAGCCTCGAGAGTCCGTCAAAATTGATACGCCAGTTGGGCATCATATGCCTTGGCGAGGGGAAGGGACTAAGGGTTACCCTGTCGGGACTGCTGTTGGTGTAAGCCGCAAGAAAGGCCGGCACAAGCACCTCCTGAGAGGTGATGCCAAACCCACTCTTATAGGGCCCCTCCAGCAGCTCGCCGCTCTCCGGATCTATATTGGGATCGTAGCCAGGATCTTGCGACGAACGCTCTGCGGCCCTCCTGTGGCTTATAATTACAGTATTCTCCCTGAATCTCTCGAAAGAGGGTGACACATAGTCCTCGGATCTTGATATCCTTTCAAATGCGGTTCCCCAGGAGATAATAGATATTGAAAAGTTACCGGTAAACATCGTGTTCCGGGTACTGTCGGGGAAGTTCCCGTATCGGTCGGCATTATAATATGATGATACCGATCTGGCATATCGCCTGTCGGCACTAAGGTCAATACGGAGCCCCGGATATGGTTCAATGCTGCTCCTTACATTAAAGGTTGTTGATTTGGTAGCAAGCGCCGGATTGTATAGCAAAGTGTCGGTTGTAAGCCAACCTCTATCTACCGCTCGGTCGAAAAAACCTTCGTCATAATAGCCGGTGATAAACCTGAAACCGGGAGCCATCTGCCCATTGAAGTTTGTAGAGCCGAAATAGTCAGTTCCGGGAAGATAACCGGGTAAGACCATACCATACTCAGTCCTGTAGGTGGCAGAGAAGTTTCTTACACCCATCAGCGCCCTTAAAAGATACTCGCCGGTTATTATAAGCGGATTACGCCTTATAGGTACACGACCTTCTACCACCACCCTGGCGCCATCGGCATCTTCATCGGGGGTAAAGGCGACTCTCGATTCTGAAACCACTTCTACCCTACCGGGCAGTTGAGAGCCATCCTCCCTGAAAATTCTTACCGTAACATCTTCAGTTCTCATGTTATGGGCAATAAAGCGCCTCTCTCCCTCCCGGAACCGCTGATTGGCCCGGCTATAGGTCTCTTCTCTGAATCCGGCATCCTGAGGTGGGGCTCCCGGTCGGGTGTTGGCCTCTATTCGTCGAAGAAAGCCTGACCTGTTATAGAGGGTAGAGAGATTGGCCTGGGCAGTCACCGAATAGTCGCTGCGGTTCTTTATGGTATTGCCCATGTTTATCTCTGTGGTATCGCCAAAAAGGGGCGCTGCAAGCCAATTATAGTTCGAGCCGTATCTTACATTCGAGGTAATCCAGTTGAAAATCGGTATCTTGTTTATGGGCAGGTTGTAGGTGGCGTTGATAAAGTGGCTGTAGTTAACAGTTCTTCCAAAAGAGGCAATATTGGCCATAACCGAATCTCTCCAAACTGTGTGGGTATGACCATAACGATCTCTCCCGACCCCCCCGGGAGGTTCATCGATACGGGCAATATTGGTTGCAGTAAAATCGATCTTAAGCTGCCTGGTGAGGTCATACTTGACATCGTAGTAGCGGGTCCACTCAAAATCTTTCCGGTAACTGGGCGCTATCCTCAGATGCGGATTACTGATATTGCGGGTTCTGACCTCATTGTAGTACCGCGACAGATCGCTTCTGAAGCCAACATGCCTGGGCTGAACATAGAAATTGAAGTCACGCAATATCCTGAGCGACTGGTATCTGTTAAAAAACTCTGACGAACTGAAGGGTGCAATATTGGTCGGGCTGGCATCATAATTATAGCTTATGCCACCACGGTAATGTTTCTCAACATCTGCCTCCAGGTTAATGTTGCTTCGGGTTATTTCGCTGTAGGTGTAGTTAACCGAGAAGTTTGCAGGATCCCAGGGGCGTGACCTCTCCCCCCTCGCTGTAATACCCGCATTACTGATGGTAAAGGTCTTGCGGCGGGAAAGGTCTTCAGAAACTGCTCTTATGGAGTCTCTCTCGGCCCTGTCGGCAGCAGCCCTGAGCGCATCGTCGTAGGGAATATCAGGATCGACCGGATTGTACTGAGGTTTAACCCTGCTCTCGGAGTAGCCAAGGTAAAGCGGAATCCTTACCCCTGCCTCTTCGGGGAAAAACCGCCCCATCTCAATATTTGATGAGAGATCATACCGCATAACATTCTCTCTGCTACGCTCATTGATTTTCCTGTCAATACTACCCCACCCCGGTGTGCTGGTCTGCCCAACAAGATCGACAGACCCCAGGTCTGCCAGCCTGGCCTGCAGGTGTGCATTTGCAGCCCATCCGCCATCCTGAATAAAATCACTGAGGCGCAACTCATTGACCCATATCTCACCTGAGCGGGGAACACCGTCATCAAAGCCTGAGCCCCTGTTACTTATAGGGTTACGAACGCCTATCATAATAACCCTCACATTGCTCAGATTGGGATTCCCGGCAACCGATATGCGATGATCGCCGCTCATGTAAGTGTATATGTCAGTCATAGACAGGCTGGAGCCAGGCTCATTCATGGCACGATTACGGGCCTGCTTGGCCTCCTGCAACAGGGTTAGGTCTATATCGAACCTGTTCTCATCTGGCCAGACGATAGCCCGGTGTGCTTCATTGTTGTTGTTGTATCTACCCGGCGGTGTCAGTTTAAGCGGAATCTCATACTCGTAGAAGTTACCCCTGTAGTCAGATCCGAGCCTGATGAATACTGTCAGCTCATCGTCATAAAGAGGTTCGCCTATCAGAGCGGCAGCATGCACCTCCATCTTAAGCCTCCTGAACTGCCTTACATCAAGGTTTACATTCTTGAAAGCTGCCCTGGCATCTCCATCCTCCAGATTACGAACCCTGAGAACCATAGACTGCTCATTAAGCTGCCTGAGTTGCGGATTCTGGGGATCAATAACACGATCAAAACCAGGGGGAAGAACATAGTTGACAGGCTCCTTGCCGGCATTCTCCTCAATACTGACAGATGATATTTCAAAGCTGGTATCATCCGGATCTGATGTAGTGACACGCTCACCACCCTCAAGCATAGATATATTGTACTTCCGCCACTCGGAGCGTATCAGGTCAAGCTTGGCGAAGCGCAATACAACCTCCTCTTCAAAATCTGCAAGAAACATCCGCATGAACCTGATCGACTTAAAGTCTCTTATAGAACCCACAACTCGATCATATTCACTTACAGGAACCTTAAACTGGTACCATTTTACCGTCGACTGGGTGCCGTTTGCAAAAGTGGCGGTATACTCAGTCTGGTCGACTATGTAGTTTCTTCCCACCTCCATATCTTCGGGCCGAAGACTTACCCGGTACTGGTAGTACCTCTCTGTCTCATTCAGGGTGTTGTCACGGTTAATATCCTCCATGTCGGGCATGGTCGAACCCGTAGTTGAGTATGACTCCCCCCACATCTCTGATGTGGGTGAGTTCCCCTCCATCGCGTTAAACCTCTTGTACCTCTCAAGAATACCCGCCTCTCTCTGATCGTAAAAAGAGCTCCTGTAATACCTGAAATCATCGTTCGAAGGGTCGGCCATAAAGTTCTCCAGAACTTCGGGTCTCACTATCTGTGCCACCACATCAAGGTAATCGGAGAAGAAAGAGCGCTCATCTTCATTAGAAAGCCCATCAAGTCCGACATCCTGGTATTTACGGGATTCGGGCGAGTTGTCAAAGGCGTGAACAACCGCCTGAACAGTAGGAACCCTGCCCCAGGCAGTGGTATCAACATTCGTAACTTCCGGCCCGATGGGAAGGCCGTGCTCGAAGCTCATCCGGCCGTCCTTTAATATATCTTCCGATATATCGCCTAGATTAAAATAGAGATCCCCCCCCTTGTGATCAGGGTTCTCGACAAAGGGATCCATAAGCCAGAATTTGATATACTGAATGTTTGCAGCCTCAAAATCACTTGTTATTATCTCACGCATAATACCACCCCATCTGGATGCCGGATCGTTGAGCCCTCCATCCTGATTTAAGCCGGCAGAATAGGCGCCGGGCATTGCATCGTAATTATAGGGGCCTCTCTCACCGGGATAGTAAGCTACATTTAGTACGGCTATCGCCTGGTTTATACCGCTCGGAGACTCTTTATAGGGAAATATCTCATTCTCAAATACCTCCCGGACAAAATGGCTTGACTGGGTGTCGGGATTCCTTCTTATATTATCGGGGGTGGCCGGTCCGTTTCGCAAAAAGAGCGGATCTATGACATACCATGCCATCTGGGCCCTGTTGAATCCGCTAACCAGATCATTGTTATAGCGGGCTTCAGGAAATCTGCTGTTCTGCCCCTGTGGAACACTGGCCAGCACCCAGGAGTGAAAAGATTTCAGGTCCAAAGGTATTTCGCTTGCCTCAAAATCATCTATATAGCTATTACCTGAACGCCCTATAGCACGGGAGTGGCCGGGATAGAGGCGGGCCACTTCACCAAAAAAGTTGATTGACGAGGGAGCCTTGGTCTCTATAAAGGGAATGTTGTCAACCAGAGTCGTAAGAAGACGGGACTCAGTACGGTAGGCGCTGTTAAACCCAACAACGGTGTTCCTGATAGGCTCTTCGCCAAACCCAATCTTCTGTGTGTAAGGCCTCTCATTAAGATGAAGCACCGTTGCCCCAAGATTGAAGTTATCAGAAAAGCGGTAATCAAAATGGGCCCCCAGCATTGTCTTGGTCTGAAAGCCAAAAAACTGATTACTCTCAAGCGAAACCTGTATGGGGGTCTGAGATTCAAGAAGCGCCTGGTTGATTATGGTCACGGTACCCCCGTAATAGTCAACGGTATAGTCAATATTCTCTGCAAGGGGAACCCCGCCGGCGGTCACCTTCACGGCACCCTGCGGTATATTGAGTACATTGAGTCGTATTTCAGAACCCATTCCCGATGCATACTGACCCCTCATAATAAACTTGTTCTTCTCTGCCATTTGCCGTGCTACCGTCTGTGTAGAGTCGTACAGCTCATTAAACACAAATTTTGCCGAGGCTGAGGGGTCTGAAAGTTGATTCTCAAGATGACGCCCGAAAGGCTCAAGCACAGGGAACATGATACGACCGGTTTCAGAATTGATGGTTACCCCCTCAATAAAATCGAAACGGCCGTCGGGCTCACGGTCCAGCTGGGCATTGAGATTGTCAAGTCTCATAACCTGCAGCAGGGTGCTCTCCTCAATGGTGGTACCGGGCAGATAGTTGATAGCATTACCGGTTGCATCATCCTGATATAACACATGAAGCTGAAAATCGCGCCGCTCTATTCTTCCGGATCCCAGTGAATAGATGTTTTTCATCATAAGGTTCCAGGAGGGAAGGCGGGGGCTAAGGGTGGTCCCCTTTATAAGTTTAAGAAAAAGTGCATCAGGAGCGCTTATACCGTCAGATGAGAACTCGCCCACCCTGTAAACCCTGCCACCCATGGTATACTCAAATGCCACAGCCAGCACCTCGTCAGTATTAAGCGGCATATTCAGACTAAGATATCCCAACTCACGGTTCAGGGTGTACTCTCTCTCGCTTAGTCTTCGTGCATTCTCAATTTTTTCATAATCTCGGCCAATCTGAAAATCGGGATAGAGAGGCTCAAGTACAGCTGTAGACTGATGTATCTGCCTTAATCCGGAGTAATCGGAAACCATTCTCTCATAAAGAGAGTTTGAGCTGTTCGAAGGGTTACGGGGCGCTCCGGGCGAAGGCTGAAAAAGAGGTATCTCATTATACACATTGTCTCCACTCTCTCCAAGGTCCATAAAGGCCACTATGTTTCTGTTGCTGGCCTCATCGAAACGGCTGGTTTTATTGGTTATCCATACCTCAACCCTTTCGATGTAAAAACCTGAGCTGATCAGGGGCAGGGTTCTCAGGGCATCATCATATCTGTCGCGAAAATAGTGTGACAGAAAGAAGTGCCGGTTAGCCTCATACTCGTCTGCCCTAATTTCAAACTCCTGCAACTGCACCCCTCCCTTTACATCAACAACCTGCGACTCACCCTTCTGCTGGGATGCAACGGTGGTAACATTCAGGTTTCCAAACTGCATCTCGGTCTTCAGGCCAAAAAGGCTGTAGCTTCCGGTAATAAGAGAGCCGGGCAATGGAAGTGTGACATCTCCGGCCTCAACGCGTCGTATAATCTCATCTTCGGTACCGGCATACTCAAGTTTGGTTCGGTTCTCAAACTCAAACATCGCTTCGGTATTGTAATTGATACCCAGCTGCACCTTATCGCCGATGTTTCCTGTTACATTCATCTGGATTTTCTGCTGGAAATCGAACGACGGTATGGTTCTCAACCTTTCACTCAGAGCCGGATTCTCTGTCTTAGATACATTTATGCCGAAAATAAGTTCGGCGGCTCCCTGTGGAACAATATTGACCACATTGCTGCCGAAAAGACGGTCGAATGCCTCACCCCCGAGCTCTACCTGAGGTATGAGTGACGACCGGTATGGATCTGTCCTGCCGGTGGCCCTGGACTCCCAGTAGTCACGCATTGATCGCTCAAACTCCCACCGACGGTACTCTTCGGCACTCATCCTTACGGGTGTACGGACATCAAGATTACCTACCCTCTGGTAAATAACATACTCATCTCTGACATGATCGTATATTACAACGGAAGAGTAACTGGGGGGCATCTCAAGGAAAAAGGGCGATGACCTCTGCTGTAGCCACGGGTATGGCGATACATCGCTGAGGCGAAGAGCCGAACGGGGTATGGTATCACCGGCAGAGGTAGTATCTGTTGCCTGCCCGTAAAGATGGTTGTTGAAACCAGCAGGCAGCACAGCGAACATAACAATCAGGAGAAACCACAATACAATATTTCCATATCCCAACCTCAACCGGCTTTCTCAGTTAGATTATAG
Organism: Bacteroidales bacterium; assembly: GCA_007132995.1. Lineage (GTDB taxonomy): Bacteria > Bacteroidota > Bacteroidia > Bacteroidales > VadinHA17 > SLNP01. Next base: position 7,657 of record SLNP01000021.1, read on the forward strand.
ATTCTTTAGCGCCTGTTTTATCAACTCCTCGACGGTCATATCCCTGTTCCCGGACAGTAACTTGTCTACAACCTTTGTAGAGGAGCCTCTTACAAAACCCAACATTGTCAATGCTGATAACGCCTCTTCCCTCGCGGTATTGTCCTGTTGTACCAAAAAATCGGTTCCGGCAGCCGCCCTTCCTACCTTATCGCGAAGATCTACTATAACCCTCTCTGCGGTTTTCTGTCCTATGCCCTTTACCGATTTTATTACCTGTACATCAGAGCTGTTTATAGCCTCAATAACCTCGGGTGGCTTAAGCGACGAGAGCATCATCCGGGCGCTATTGGGCCCTACGCCATTAACTGAGATGAGCAGCCGGAACAGCTCTCTCTCCTCCCTGCCGGCAAAGCCATAGAGCTGTCGGGCATCTTCCCTTATAACTTCATGAATATATATTGTAACATCCCTGCCCTCGCTTAGCGATGAGTAGGTGTGTAACGATATGTTGATAAATAAGCCCCTGCCTCCGTTCTCTATTACCGCGTAAGCGGGGTTTAGTTCCGTTATGACTCCCTTTAAGTACTCAATCATGGTTTACAGCTCATTATCTGATCACTCAGCCAGAGGCAACTCATCACTGTCGCCACACATTTTATCTGCCTGCTGCCCCTCAAGAGGGTTTTCGGTGATACCGGCATTTATTTCACGGTTTCTGAATATCTCACATGCAACATAGAGAGCCTGCCTGAAACCTTCAGGAGAGGCCTGCCCGGCACCTGCTATCCCGAAAGCTGTACCATGAGCCGGCGATGTCCTTACCACGGGCAAACCGGCAGTATAATTGACACCGGAATCGAAAGCCAGTGCCTTAAAAGGGGCAAGACCCTGATCATGATACATAGCAAGTATACCATCGAACTTCAGGAACTGGCCTGAGCCAAAAAATCCATCTGCAGCATAGGGTCCGAAGGCCAGTATGCCTTCAGACCTGGCCTGTTCAACTGCAGGGGTTATAACATCACGCTCTTCGGTTCCCAGGAGATCATTGTCACCGGCGTGAGGATTGAGGCCCAGAACCGCTATTCGGGGGCGCCTCACGATAAAGTCGTTGACTAAAGCGGCGCCCATTACTCTTATCTTATTAATCACCAGCTCTTTAGACAGAGCCCCGGGCACCTCCGAAAGGGGTATATGGCCTGTTACCGTGCCAATCTTCATATTCTCAGAAATCATGAGCATAAGCACCTCGTCAACACCAAAACTCTGCTGCAGATACTCGGTATGGCCCGGAAAGGTGAAGGTGTCAGACTGTATGCTCTGCTTGTCAATGGGTGCGGTAACAATCAGGTCAATATTACCATCTTTAAGATCATTAACGGCAGCCTCAAGTGAGCGGTAAGCCCCCTCGCCCCCGTCGCGGGTAGATTTTCCAAGTTCAACCCGGATGTCATCACTGAGGCAGTTTATCAGATTGGCTCTTTTATGGTTAGCCTCTCCTGGCGATCTTATATTATTAAAACTGAAATTACCAATATTCAGGGCTTTACGATGATAGGCCGCCACCTTGGGCGAACCGTACACTACAGGGGTGCAGATATCATTTATACGGTTGTCCATCAGGCCCTTAATGATTATCTCATAGCCTATGCCATTGATATCTCCGTTAGTTATTCCTGCTACTATCCTCTCTCTCTTCATATCTATCTATTATTTCGCAGACTAAAATTGGACAGCGGAAACAGTTCTCATACCGCTGCATAAATCAGTTATGACCCGGATTTCTCCGAAAAACTACGGCAGAACCCTGCAAGCAGTCTGACACCGAAGCCGGGTCCATCTTTTTTCCTGTAATGGTCATCCTTCTTCAATATTGCCGGGCCCGCTATGTCGATATGTATAAATGGGGCTTTAACGAAGCTCTCAAGGAACTTGCCAGCATTTATGGCACCACCATTCCTGCTTCCGAGGTTTTTAAGATCGGCAATATCTGACTTCATGGCCTCTCCGTACTCATGCCAGAATGGGAGTCTGGCTACCCGCTCATAGACCGAGTATCCGGTGCTGGATAAAAGCTCAAAATGCTCTTCCTCTGCATTACCCATAACGGCGCCAGCGAAGGTGCCGAATGTGGCCTCTGCCGACCCTGTAAGAGTTGCTATACTGACTACAAGCGACGGAGTGAAGAGGTCCGAATAACTCAGGGCATCGGCCAGCAGAAGTCTGCCCTCAGCATCGGTATTGACAATCTCTACCGACATACCGTTATGCGTCCTGATTATATCTCCGGGCACTATAGCGTTGCCGTTAACCCGGTTATCGGTTACCGGTATCAGTGCCATTACATGAATCGGAAGCCTGCATTTAGCAACCACATATAGTAACGACGCAACTGCTGCTGCACCTGCCATATCACCCTTCATCCCCTCCATATAGCTTCCGGGCTTCACATTCATACCGCCGGTGTCATACATAACCCCCTTACCAACAAAAAGGAGCGGATTGCTGTTTCTGGCATCTTCCGGCTTCCACTCCAGCACCATAAATGCCGGCGGATCTATGCTGCCCCGGTTTACGGCGAGCAACCCGCCCATACGAAGCGCCTCTATTCTGCTTTTACCCAGAACCTCTACCCGGAAACCACCACTTTTACCCATAGAGGTAACCTCATTGACGAATGTGGTGCTGTTCATCTTGATAACAGGCTCATTAATCAGGTCTCTTGCCATATATACCGCTTCGGCCACCACCTCGCTCCACCTAAGCTCTTTCACATCTACCGGTCTGCTGTCAACAACCTTTAATAGAGAGGGCAGCAGCTCTCTCTCTTTCGCCGTTGTCTTGTACCTGTCGAAGCGATAGCTTCCCAGCAGCATACCCTCAACGAATGCTTCGGCAAGTCCCACTGCTTCGTCAGGACCGACTATGGTCAACTCTTTAATGAAGTTCTTCTCTGCGGCTGATATCACTTCGCAGGCAGCCTTACGCGCCTCCTCCCTGGAACGCCAGTCCGGCAGATCTTTCCCCGGCGACACAAAAAAGATCGATCTCTCGTAGCGATTTATATGAATGGTGGTATCGCCCTTTTCTATACATCTTGAGGCATAATCTCGCTCGGCGGGCGACAGTTCGGCTCCTGTGGGTATCTCTCCGCCAACGGCGAAAAAGAGAACCGAGTCGGTAGGGCCACAATCTGAAACAACTTTAATCTCTGGTCGCATTATCAACTTATTAAGGCGCGTAAAGTTACTCAAAATATCGGTTCATTATTGTTTATCGAGTACCTTTGCGGTGGGCAGGAGAGCTATAGCCGGTCTAACCCGCTCAGATGGCACAGTCCGTTTACAGGAGTACTCCGGCAAGCCAAATTACGCACTGCCGGGCTACTTTATGACTGGTTGACGGCACACCCTTACCATGCCATCTTATAGAGTTCTTATAGAGTAATGAGCAGAAGAACACCAGCAACCACCGATTCAATATTCGCAAAAGCGCTAGAACTTCAGCCGGTCAGTGCAGACGAAGCGCTGAAGTTATACATTGAGGCGCCACTTGCTGAGCTACTGGCGGCAGGTTATGAACTGAGACAGACACACCGGCCTGGCATTGAGGTTGGCTGGATTATTGACCGCAATGTAAACATCACCAATATTTGCTACTCCTGCTGTTCATTCTGTGCCTTTTGCAGGAAGAAGGGAAGCAGCGAGGGGTATATCACAACCAGAGAGGAGTACAGAGATAAGATAGAAGAGCTTTTCAGAGCCGGCGGCGAGCAGTTGCTACTGCAGGGCGGAATGCATCCGGATCTGGGCCTTGATTTCTACACCACTCTCTTCAGCGACCTGAAAAGAGAGTACCCCGGCCTGAAGCTTCATGCCCTTGGCCCTCCGGAGATTGTATCGCTGGCGAAAAGAGAGGGGCTCTCATACCGGAAGGTACTGGAGGCTCTTGTATCTGCGGGCCTCGATTCACTGCCCGGGGCAGGGGCTGAGATATTGAGCAACAGGGTAAGGAAAATATTATCACCTGCGAAGGCCACTGCAGGTGAGTGGATCGGTGTAATGAGGGTTGCCCATGCCATGAGACTCCCTACCACTGCCACCATGATGTTTGGTCATATAGAGAGAATAGATGAGAGGATAGATCATCTTATAAAACTGAGAGAACTACAGAATGAGTCATCGGGAGAAGGAGGTGGTTTTACAGCTTTTATACCCTGGCCATGCATCACCCCTGACAACAAAAGAGAGAGCGGCCCAATATCTGACACTGGCAGAGAGGAGTACCTTAGGCTAATATCTGTAAGCCGAATAGTGCTTAACAACATCACCAACATACAGGCCTCGCTTCTCACGGTTGGCCCGGATACAGCGGCCATGTCGCTTCATGCAGGAGCCAATGATCTCGGATCGGTATTGATAGAAGAGAATGTACTGAGCTCTGCGGGGGGAGGATACAGAACCGACCCGGAAGGTATAAAGGGGATCATAACCGCTGCCGGATTCCTGCCTGTAAGAAGAGATCAACTCTACAGGCCTGTAGAGTAGACCTTATTCGGTATCCGGAGTGTAGAAATCGATAGTATATAGCAGCGCCTCCACCTGTCTGAGCAGATCCCTTTTGTTATCGTTGGGTGCGTAAACGAAACCATCGAGCATTACAGCCCTGTTGTTCTTCTCGTCATAGGTCATCAGCGTAATAAATGGCCCTCCCATAAAGCCATTGACAAGGGTCCAGAGACCCCTGAGCTCTGCGTAGTTGCGGCCGTTATGCTCAAAGACACGGTACATAGGCGGGAAACGGTGCTCAATGCCCATGTAGGTTCCTCTGGTGGGTCCGGGCACCTCTCTTCTTGTAAGCTGGTCCCGCAGATATATCATGCTTTCGCGGGTAAAGGCATAGCTGCTGCCAGGATCAAAATAGTGAATCAGCACTGCCTGTGTGGTCATAGGTGTCTCCTGAGCAATCCAGACAAAACCCTCTTCAGATACATCTATACGGTATCCGGCAGGTACAGGCATTATGATCTGGTGCTCATCCCTCATCTTATGGAAATTGGATGTAGACTGGGTTCGCCTGTAGTAGCTAATCCACCTCTCTCTTTCAGCACTTAAAATCCTGCTGAAGACATCATTCTTCCTTCTGTCAAGCTCATCAATAAGACTGTTTATTTCGGGGCCTGCCACCCTTATCATTACCTGAGTGGCGGCATAGACATCTGTCTGAATGGTAAGTTGTGGTTCTGTAAGCTGCGGATCGATATGCACCCTCACTATGTTACGGTGGTTCCGGTAAAGACTTCCAAACCCTGAAGGGGTAACAGACAAGATATTAAACATGGGTTCGGTTTGTGGCAGACCATCTACGGGTGTCCGAAAAATCTCGATAATCCTCTCTCCTTCCGGCCCGTTGATCAGGTGCTGGTCCATAACCAGAAGAACCTCTCCGGATGAGCCCGACACATTGGCCATTATTCGCGATACAACACCATCGCCACCACGCCTGCAGCCTGATGCTGCAACAACAATCGCAACAAGTGCAATAAGTTTCACTATTCTCATTACAACTTTTTTCACAATGATATCAATAATTGTGCCACAGGGAAGGGGGGGGGGGGGGGGTCCGTGATCAGCAGTCGGTTCTATCAGGGAGGGGAACCATATCAGGAGTATGTTTCCGGTTGGACAGAGGGGTAATAGATGTGGTGCTATTCAACCTCCTTGCTGCCTCCTCCGCCCTTTCCGGCTTCATCTTCGTCACTCTTTGAGGCCTTCTTGAACTCTTTCATGCCCTGCCCTATTCCTCGCATCAGTTCAGGAATTTTCCTTCCGCCAAACAGAAGCAGAATAATAAGAACAATGATCACTATTTCCATTGTCCCGAAGGTAAAGCCTGCAATAATGAAGTTAGCTGTCATACTCTTCTATCTTTATGGCCCAAAGGTACTAATTGTTTTAACAACTATCTTCCCCTCAGCCCCGCTTTTCTCTTATGAAGAGAATAGCTTGATAATATCATTCAGATTGGCATATATAAGCAGGGAGAAGAGAATTATCATTCCGGCCAGCTGGGCATACTCCATGAAGCGGTCTCCAGGCTTGCGGCCGGTCACCACTTCATATACAAGGAACATAACATGTCCTCCGTCCAGTGCTGGTATTGGCAGCAGATTCATAATGGCAAGTATTATAGAGATGAATGCGGTCATGGTCCAGAAAGCATGCCAGTTCCATGAACCCGGGAAGAGGCTTCCTATGGTAATAAATCCCCCGAGCGACTCGTGACCTCTCGATCCTCTAGAGAAAATGACCCTGAACTGCTTAAGGTAGTCTCCGGTAAGCTTCCACCCTCTGGATATACCGGCGGGCACCGATTCAAGCAGGCCGTAACTTATATTTTTCAACTCAAGGTTATCGGAGGGTATAAAGCTTATCCCCATCATACCCTCATCCGTCAGCATCACTGTGCGGGTAAGGGTGTCCACTTCCCTTAAAACTGTTACATCGACCTTTTCTCCTCTCCTCTCCCGGAGGTATCTCTGAAACTGATCGTAGTAATCAAACTTCTCATCATTGACCATAATGATCTGGTCGCCAGGCTCAACCCCGGCAGCTTTTGCAGGAGATTCACCAGAGGCAAAGCCCCTGATAATAAACGGGCTGAAGGGCACCCTGGCATCGAAATGCCCTTTACCCCTTAACATCAGAGGAAGATACTCTCTGCTAATATCAATATCTATAATCTCGCCATCCCTCTCAACCTGAATTGATGATCTGGCATTAAGTATGATATCCTGCATTATAGCGTGGAAATTATCAACATACTGATTATCTACAGAAAGAATACGGTCACCGTCCCGAAGGCCCATCTCATGACCGAGTGAGTCGGTTACGATACCATATCTTACATTTTCTGTCGGAAGATATGAGTCTCCCCATCTGTAGAGTACTGCTATAAAGATAAGTATGGCGAACAGGAAGTTGAACAGAGCACCACCAACCATTATGAGAAGTCTTTGCCATGAGGGTTTGGATCTGAACTCATAAGGTTTCGGTTCGCTCTTCATCTGGTTGGTATCCATAGACTCGTCTATCATACCGGATATCTTAACATAGCCGCCAAGAGGAACCCACCCGACACCATACTCAGTCTCTCCCCTTTTGAACCTGAAGAGTGAGAACCATGGGTTAAAGAAGAGGTAAAACTTCTCCACCCGTGTCTTGAATATTCTGGCAAACATAAAATGGCCAAGCTCGTGTATTACCACCAGTATTGATAGGGCAAGAAGAAGTTGTATTATCTGGTTTATTACTGTCATGATATTTATAATGTTACTATTTCTGTTTCTATTAGTCACACCTGCAACAATCAGGCAGCAAGCATCTTATTTCTATATAGCGGGCAGATAGAATTTCATTACTATCTTCTGTTAATAAACTCTCTGGCATAATCCCGGCCTCTCATATCGGTCTCTCCTATCTCCCCGAGTGTGGGGTTTGCGATTTGCGGCACCCGCCCCATTACATACTCTACAACATCAGACATCTCAAGGAATCCGAGCTCCTTTCTCAGGAATGCGGCGACAGCTACTTCATTGGCAGAGTTGAGTGCGCAGGGCATGTTACCCCCGGCCTCCAGCGCCTGGTATGCCAGAGCCAGATTCCTGAATATCTGCATGTCGGGTTTAAAGAAGGTGAGGTTGCTGTAATCAGGCAGCTCCATACGGGGCAGGTTATTTGCCAGCCGGCCCGGATATGAGAGGCTGTAAACTATGGGCAGTCTCATATCAGGTAATCCCATCTGGGCCTTGACCGAACCATCTGAAAAGTGCACCATAGAGTGAATTATCGATTGCGGGTGTATTACAACATCTATTTTATTGGAGGGAAGACCGAAAAGCCAGTGCGCCTCAATAACCTCAAGACCCTTATTCATCATAGAGGCCGAGTCAACGGTTATTTTACTCCCCATCTCCCAGTTTGGATGTTTCAGAGCCTCTGCAGGTTCTACCTTTCCGAGCTGCTCACTGGAGTAGCCTCTGAAAGGGCCGCCGGACGCCGTCAGTGTAATCTTTTCAAGTGAATTGTCACCCTCGCCTGCCAGACACTGGAAAATAGCTGAATGTTCTGAATCTACGGGTATTATTACAGAGCCGCTGCTCTTCATTGTATCGTGGAAAAGGTGCCCTGCCACCACCAGAGACTCCTTATTGGCCAGAGCTATCTTCTTACCGGCCTCTGCGGCACGCAGAGCCGGTTTCAGCCCTGAGTACCCCACCATAGCTGCCAGAACTGTGTCGCTGTTGCCTGCTGCGGCAACCTGCTCAATAGCTTCACTGCCTGCATAAACCTTTACAGGCAGATCTCTTAGCATCTCCTTTAGCTTAGGGTAGTGCTCTCTGTTTCCAATAACCACCGCATCGGGTCTGAATCGCATAGCCTGCTCGGCAAGCAGCCTGTAGTTATTTCCGGCTGTAAGCACCTCCGCAGAAAACACTTCAGGGTAGAGAGATATCACCTCAAGCGCCTGAGTGCCGATAGACCCTGTAGATCCGAGAAGGGCTATTTTTGCAGAGACATTTGCAGCCATCATCAAAAGAGAATATACTTTTCAGGGTCGACAGGCTCTCCGTTAAGCCAGAGCTCAAAGTGAAGGTGTGGGCCGGAGGTATATATTTCGCCAGAGTCACCAATGGCAGATATCGCATCTCCGGATCTCACGACATCACCGGTCTCTTTTAGAAGGGCGGCATTGTGTTTATAGATAGAGAGTAAATTGTTGTTGTGCTGCAGATGTATGACATATCCGGTCTCCATGGTCCATCCGGTAAAGACCACCACACCATCCATTACCGCCGACACCAGTTCGCCGGGTCTGCCCGGCACAACATCAATTCCGAAGTGGCGGGAATCTCTGTTGAATGATGATGTTACAACACCCCTGACCGGAGGGAAGAGGTGAATTCCTGAAAGTCCGGCAAAGGGAGAGACCTCTTTCATAGCCACCGACAGGTTATACTGATCCTCCTGCTCAACCTGTGCACGCAGTAGTGAATCCTCTATCGATGTTATAAAAGATATAGAAGTGTAGTCGGCTGTAGTGTCGGGTTCAGGCACCCTTTCGATAGGCTCTCTGCCCGACACTATGGCATTTATATTCTGAAAGTATCGGTCTCTCAACTCCAGTTCGTACTCGAGCGAGTCAAGTCTTACTACATTCCTCAGAATATTCTCTCTTGTATAGGCATCCGGATAGCCCGGTATAAACTCCTTCAGCCTTGTAAAGGCTATAATTGATATGGTAGACCCGACAATAAAAAGAGTAAGAAAGGTAATTGTCATAACTGCACCTATTCTGGTGAACCGTATTCTCCATTTCTCTTCGAATGTTCTGTCGTCGAAGAGAGCTATCCAGAATCTCTCCTTCCAGTTTTTTCTCTTCTTATTCTTCTTCTTGGAATCCATCATAAAAAATCTTGCCGCAAAGATAGTAATAGAATTGCGCGGGCCCTCTTTAAACGAAGAGTCTTCTTTTTAAATTGCAGGATTTATAACTTTAACAGCTTTATCCTCACTCTGCCAGAGGCCATGTTTTGTACAGACAGTCATCGCTGAAAGGTTCATTGAAACATCGGGGGCCACAATATAGAAGTCGACCTCAGAGTGGGATGACCTGTTGCCGAAGGCACCCGATGAGTAGCGGCACTCCGCAAGCAGAGTCTCCCTGTTCCATAGCTGTATAAGGCTTATGAAGTGGTCGTGGTCATCCGGGTGGGTATAGTGCTCGCCAAGTCTCACCTTCACTTTGAACTTCTCTCCGACTTTAACCTCATCGACAGTTATTACATGAGGCATATGACGGTCAAGATAGTCCCTCATCACCTCCTTCTCCTCTCTCTCTATATCGATTGCTTTAAAAACTCTTGGCATTGTCTTTTATGGTATTATGCGTTAGCAACAAGAGGCCATATTCCGGAAAAAACCACACCGAAACAGCCCAATTGGCAAACATAATAAAAAAAAGCATGAAAAACCCGCCAACCTTTTTGGTAAGATGCAACAGAGAACCTATATTTGCACACTGAAAACATTGCGGGGTGGAGCAGAGGTAGCTCGTTGGGCTCATAACCCAAAGGTCGGAGGTTCGAATCCTCCCTCCGCTACAAAGAAAAGCCAGGAACGAAGTTCCCGGCTTTTTTTGTTGATGTACCGACGGAAGCTTGTTTCCTAAAGAGACAGAAACAGAAAAGCCAGGCACGAAGTACCCGCCATTTTTGTTGACCATCCGAAGGAAGCTTGCTTCCTGAAGGGACAGAAACAGAAAAGCCAGGTACGAAGTACCCGCCATTTTTGTTGACCATCCGAAGGAAGCTTGCTTCCTGAAGGAGGGGAGACAAAAAGGGCGTAGCTGGGCGAAGCACAGCATGGCTTTTCTGGCAGCTGGTTTTATTGAGTGGACAGTGACTCTTAAGGGAAACTGAAAGCCGGAAGCTGTGCGAAGCACAGCGTGGCTTTTCTTTGTTAAGCACCCCTGTTGAGGATCACGAGCGAAGCGAGTAATCCGAAAGGATTAAATAGCGAAGCGAGTAATCCAACAGGATTGAAAGGTGAGCTGTG
>SLNP01000029.1 GCA_007132995.1 Bacteroidales bacterium
ATTGGGCGTCTCTACAACCGTTGTTTATGATGGTGTATTTCAATACGGGCACCATCAATCAAGCACCTATATTGATTACCGGCCGGAGGCGTTAGCCGACGGCACCAATGACCAGTCACCAGTCACCAATTACCCGCGAGCGACAGCGAGCGCCATGCCCCATGCCCTACGCTCTCAGCTCTTAGCTATCAGCTCTCCGCTTTTTTTCTCTACGCTCTACGCTCTCCGCTCTACGCTGCGAGCTGCGCCAGCAGCGAGCGTTAGCGAGCACCATTACTTTATCACTCCAAGCTCTTTGCCGATTTTCTCGAATGCGGCTACGGCCTTGTCGATGTGCTCTTTCTCATGTGCTGCCGACAGCTGTACCCGTATCCTGGCCTGCTCTTTGGGCACCACCGGATAGTAGAAGCCGATAACATATATTCCCTCTTTAAGCAGCTTCGCAGCAAACTCTTGTGACAGTTTTGCGTCATAGAGCATCACCGCTGTTATTGCCGATTCTGTTGGCTTGAGGTCGAAACCGAGTACCTCCATCTTCTTCATGAAGTACTCTGTATTGGCATGCAGCTTGTCCTGCAGCTCGTTGGTCTCGGTCATCATATCTATCATCTTGATGCCGGCGGCCGCTACCATTGGTGGTATTGAGTTAGAGAAGAGATATGGCCTTGAGCGCTGACGCAGTATCTCTATTATCTCACGCTTGCCTGTTGTGAAACCTCCGATGGCTCCACCGAATGCCTTACCCAGAGTTCCTGTGATAATCTCAATCTTGCCCTCCAGGTTAAACAGCTCTGTAACACCGCGGCCTGTTTTTCCGACAACACCTGCCGAATGACACTCATCTATCATTATCATGGCGTCGTACTTCTCGGCCAGCTCATAGATTTTGTCAAGAGGGGCGACATTGCCATCCATCGAGAATACCGCATCTGTTACAATGATTCTGAAACGCTGGGCCTGAGCCTCTTTAAGCTTCTCTTCAAGATCTGCCATGTCGGCGTTGGCATACCTGTAGCGGTGTGCTTTACACAGTCGTACCCCGTCAATTATTGATGCGTGATTGAGAGAGTCGGAGATAATCGCGTCTTCGGCGGTAAGCAGTGGCTCGAATACTCCGCCATTGGCATCAAAACAGGCGGCATAGAGTATCGTATCTTCTGTTCCGAAGAAATCGGCAATTTTGGCTTCAAGCTCCTTGTGCAGATCACCGGTTCCGCAGATGAAGCGTACCGATGACATTCCGTATCCGTGAGTGTTGAGTGCCTCTTTGGCGGCCTCAATAAGCTTCGGATTGTTGGAGAGTCCGAGGTAGTTGTTGGCACAGAAGTTAAGAACTCTGGTTCCGTCGGTTAACTCTATTTCAGCCCCCTGCGGTGAGCCGATTACTCTTTCATGCTTATAGAGACCTGCCTCTTCAATTGCGGCGATCTCTTTTTGAAGATGATTCTGGAAATTTTTGTACATCGTTTCTGATATTTATTTGATTTATCTGTCTCATTTTCCCATTTGTGAGGCAAATATATCAACTTTGTTCAGATTATCAGATATATTTACAGCCCATTATCCTGATGATTTTTGTCAGAAAAAGAGGGCTCTCTTTTTTTCATCTTTGTGAGACTAACCTGAAAAAATAGAGTAGAGAAATAAACCAAACAGTAAAAGGAGAGATTTATGAAAAACATCCTAGTAACCGGCTCAGTCGGTCAGATCGGCTCGGAGCTTACACTTGAACTCAGAAAGAGGTATGGTAACGACAATGTGGTTGCCGGAATAAACAGAACATTGCCAACAGGTGAACTGGCAGAGACTGGCCCTTATGAAAAGGTCGACACCACCAATATCGATGACATCAAAGCTGTTATTGAGAAATACAAGATTGATACAGTCTACCATCTGGCAGCAGTTTTGTCGGCGGTTGGAGAGCAGAAGCCAGGCCTGGCGTGGGATATAGGCGTTAACGGACTATACAATGTTCTTGAGCTGGCACGCGAGTTTAACCTTGCCGTCTTTTTCCCAAGCTCGATAGGGGCATTCGGACCAACCACACCGCTTGACAATACTCCGCAGGATACTATTCAGCGCCCAACATCTATGTACGGTGTTACCAAGGTTACCGGAGAGATGCTTTGTGACTACTACCATCTGCGTTTCGGAATTGACACCCGCGGCGTACGCTATCCGGGTATAATATCCAATGTGACTCTTCCCGGAGGCGGTACAACTGACTATGCCGTTGAGATATACTACGAGGCTATTAAGAACAGGAAGTATACCTGCCCACTTGGTAAAGGCACATTCCTCGATATGATGTATATGCCCGATGCTATCGATGCAGCTATTGATCTTATGGAGGCCGATCCCGGTAAATTGAAGCACAGGAATGCTTTCAATATTACTGCTATGAGCCTCGACCCTGAAACTGTTGCCGCAGAGATCAAAAAGCATATGCCCGACTTTAAGCTTGACTATGATGTTGATTCGGTAAAACAGAATATTGCGAACTCATGGCCTAACAGCATGGATGACAGCTGCGCCCGTGAGGAGTGGGGCTGGGATCCTAAATTTGATCTGGCCGCAATGACTGAAGATATGCTCAAGGTTATTGGAGAAAAGCACGCCAAAGGTCAGCTGTAGAGGAGACCTTCAGAGCTTAGATATAGTAAGGGAGGCTGTGCGGTTTGATGCCGTGGGCCTCCCTTCTCTATTTTTTTATCTTTGCAAATTGTGTGAAATAAAATTGGTTGCAGTATGACAAACAGAGCTATAAGGGTGCGTTTCGCTCCCAGTCCCACCGGGCCTCTCCATATTGGAGGGGTAAGAACGGCCCTCTATAACTGGCTTTTTGCTAAAAAAAATGGGGGAACCTTCATTCTGCGCATAGAAGATACCGACCAGACACGGCTGGTAAGTGGCGCCGAGAACTATATTATGGAAGCACTGGAATGGTGTGGCATTGATGTTGATGAAGGTGTGCGTGAAGGTGGAGAGTATGGGCCATACAGGCAGAGCGACAGGCGCGACATATATCGTAACTATGCACTGAAGCTCGTTGAGAGAGGTTTCGCCTACTACGCCTTCGATACCCCGGAAAGCCTGGAACAACTCAGAAGCGCCAGGGAGAGTGAGGGCGCCTCATTCTTCTATAATGCAGCGGTGCGTGGCTCTCTCGATAACTCGTTGATCATGAGCCATGAGGAGGTCAGGAAGCGCATTGATGGTGGCGAACCTTTTGTAATAAGATTCAAAACCCCTGAGTCAAGACAGCTTGAATTCAGTGATATAGTCAGGGGAGATATCACAGTTGACTGTTCAACTCTTGACGACAAGGTTCTCTTCAAAAGTGATGGGATGCCTACCTACCATTTGGCCAATATTGTAGATGATCATCTGATGAAGATATCGCATGTTATAAGAGGCGAAGAGTGGCTGCCGTCACTGCCCCTGCATGTATTGCTTTATGAGGCTTTCGGATGGGAAAAACCACTCTTTGCCCATCTGCCGCTAATTCTTAAACCCTCAGGGAAAGGGAAGCTTAGCAAGCGTGACGGAGATAAAATGGGATTTCCGGTTTTCCCGCTCTACTGGCCCTACGGAGATACCGCTACAGGCTATCGCGAAGAGGGATATTTTCCGGAGGCCTTCGTCAATATGCTTGCACTTCTGGGATGGAACCCCGGTACAGAAGAGGAGCTGTTCTCTGCAGAGGATCTTATAGAGAACTTCTCGCTTGAGAGGGTAGGCAAATCTGGTGCCCGCTTCGACCCGGAGAAGGCTGTCTGGTTCAACAGGCAGTACCTGATGAAGAAGGCCGACAGTGAGTTGGCAGAACCATTTGCTGAAGAGCTTAAGGGTAAGGGGTTTGAAGTTCCTGCTGAAAAGGTTTTAGAGCTGGTCAGGATGGTGAAGGAGAGGGTAAGCTTTGTCTCTGAGTTGTGGGGCGAGACCGACTTTTTCTTCGTTCCTCCGCAAGATTATGACCAGAAGGTTGTTAAGAAGCGATGGAAGGAGGATTCCGGCACTATGATGAGGGAGTTGGCTGAGCTTATTGACTCTGCTGATGATGTAACCTCTGCGGGCCTGGAGTCGAGGGTTAAGGGATGGATATCTGACCGGGGGCATAACATGGGTGCTGTCCTGAATCTGGCAAGGCTTTTTTTGACAGGTGCCGCCCGTGGTCCCCATCTGTTTGATATTATGGCATGGCTTGGCCGTGAGGAGACGGTTTCCCGTATTATTAAGGGGGTAGATTGTTTATCTTAAGAGGTTCGGTATGGTAAGGCCTGATGCAGGCGATTTGATCGATATTCACACTCATGACTCTGCCAGGGAGAATGGAATCTTCTCTGTCGAGAACATACTTGCCCACACTGTCAGGGAGCCCGATGATGAGTGCGACTGCTTCTCTGTTGGGGCGCACCCCTGGTTCCTCCGCAGTGACAATGTCGGAGATGCCGTCTCAAAAGTTGCAGAGCTGGCCCGTCATGACAGGGTTGTTGCGGTTGGGGAGGCAGGATATGATCGTAGAAGAGGGGGAGATATTCAGCTGCAGCAGCGCTGTTTCGAAGACCAGGCTGCGATTGCCGATGAGTTGGATAAACCGCTTATTATTCATTGTGTTAAGATGTGGGATGAGTTGTGGGCGTCTCGTAAAAGGCTTTCGCCTGATGTGCCATGGATTATTCATGGCTTTAACGGAGGCAAGGAGCAGGCTTTACAGCTGGTTTCCGGTGGATTTATGCTGTCACTATGGGCCAGGTCTCTGCTTTCGCGTTCGCTCGATGTGGTGATTGCAGCTCTTCCTGCCAGTTCGCTTTTTATTGAGACAGATGGTTTGAAGCTGCCTCTTAAAGAGCTGTATGGTATAGCCGCAGAGGCTCGCTCCTCTACTGTTGATGAGCTGACCGCCACTATTCATAGCAATTATGAGCGCTGCTTCCTCTCTCTGTAAACAGGATAGAGGTTGCTCTTGTTTTTTGAGGTTAATGCAAGGTGTTCTTTCTCAACTTTTGGTCTTGGCTCAAAGTGCTGATCTATAGTTTTTTGACGGGTCAAAAGCTCTCTCTCAACTTTTTGCTTGACCAAAAAGTTTTCTCTCTCAACTTTTTGCCTTGACCCAAAGTCTTGGCTTTCTACCTTAGCTTGACCAAAAGCTTTCTCTTGTTCTTTTGGCTTGACCCAAAAGAACCAAAACCGAGGTCGGCGAAGCCGGGCGAGCTCGCGACCAGCGGGAGCAACGTCAAGGCTTCAGTGAGTTTGGGGATCGGTTTTATAG
>SLNP01000032.1 GCA_007132995.1 Bacteroidales bacterium
GATACAATAGTAGCGGATACCATCGTTGCAGATACCATTGTGACTGACACAATAGTGGCAGACCCTGTAGTACCCGATACTATAGTTACCGATACCATTGTGGCTGACACAGTGGTGGCAGATCCTGTGGTACCCGACACAATAGTAGCAGATACAATCGTTGCAGACACAATCGTTGCAGACACCATTGTGGCTGACACAGTAGTAACAGATCCTGTGATACCGGAGAGGCCCTGTCCTCCGCCGGCTGTAAGCTTCAGGGTAACACCCTTTGAGGCAAAAGATACCACCCATATCCTTACGGGAAGGGTTACCAACACTCCGGCACGCGACAGTGTTACGGTTATGGTTAACAACAGAGCCGATACTCTCTTCAGCTTCAGACCGGAGACAGGAGAGATATTGACCGCACTTAATCTCTCTTCAGGAAGGAATATTGTTTCGGTAAGATCGCGGACCAATTGTGGCGAGAGCACCATGTCTGACACAATAGTGATAGCACCCCCTGCCGACGGATGCGGTGTCCGTTTTAATCCCGGCAATGCGGAATGGCAGTTCTGCCTTGTGACCCCGGAGGGAACATACAACCGCGACTCGCTGAGGGTTGAAGGCTTCTCTTACACAGGTCCGGCAGAGAGTCTCTTCTTTATGGCTATTGCCGGTGGAGGTGATGCACTGGTTGACGGCAAGCCCTACACCATCAGAGGAGGTCGCTACTACCTGTTTACCGGCAACATTACTGTTACTGTAACCAACAGAGCCCCCGGGTCTATGGGCCAGTGGACCCTCTGTATAGTGAGTGACACCCCACCGGAATCGGGTAGCGGCAACAACCGGCCGCAAAGTCCCTGCGAAGATGCACAGGGGCCACCACGGTCCCGACGCAGATAGCGTCATGTAAAAATATGATGCCTGACCTGAGCTTGCAGCCAATAATGCACCGGAACGGTACTACTGTTGCGGTCGTCCCACGGGGATAATATATAGGGGGTCTATGTTGTCGGGCAGCTCCATTATTCCCTTAACATCGCTGTCGTTAAAGGCTCCGACCATTACCGCCCCAAAACCCAGGCTTATGGCTTGCAGGTTAAGATTCTGTGCCGCATGGCCAACCTCCATATGAACATAGCGTACGGCTCTCTCACCGTAACGGGATGAAGTACGCCCATAGTCGGCGGCTATGATAAATGATACCGGTGCATCTCTCACCATATGCTGCCCAAGAGCCGCCGCAGAGAGTTGGCTGCGAAGATCTTCATCGGTTACAAGCGAGAGTGTGTGGTCCGATGGGTTATACCTGTATAGCCCGGGCGCCAGACGGTTAACCCTGCCGGCTGCCAGATATATCTCAAGGGGAAAGGTGGCTCCTGCCGAGGGCGCCGCCCTGAATCCGCGCGACTCAAGGGTTATGCCCTGAGCCGACCAGAGCATCTGGCCCACCTGTCCGATGTTGAGCGCGTCCGGCCTGTATGACCTGACCGACCTCCTGCGGGCAATAGCCTCCTCGAGGCTTAAAGTTCCGGAGAGCGATGGCTGTGGAAGCGTAATGATATCTCCTGTCATATCTATGGAATTATTATCTGTAATGACCTCATTATTATCCGTATCTGAGCGGCTAACAATGGTGAACAGAACTACTGCAGCTGCTGCAATAACGACTCCTGTAATCAGTTTTTTCATAATTCAATATCCGGTTATTAAATTGTTTCTTCTCTATTTGGCCAAAAGTTACAAAAAAACTTCACACCCACCTTAAATCAGTGCCGGTACCACGCTTTCAAAACTGCATGCAGGCGGGAACAGAGAGAGTCAGAGCAGGATGCAGCAATAACATTTGCTAATGAATATCCGGTTTCTTACATTTGGATGCCTCTATGCCAGAGTTGTACCGGGCGGGCAACAGAAACCGTACTTGATATTATGATTACTGACAGCAGCAGAGATAAGAGTATACACTACAGTGTCTTCAAGAGAGAGCCTGTCAGAGGGATATCGATCTTCACCACCGAAGAGTTCCTGCAGAGGTATGACCTGTTCAGTGAGTCAATAATTGCTGACTTCTACATAATTGTTGTGGCCGCGAGCGGAGAGGCTCACTATACAATAGACGGCGAGAGCGGCACCCTGAAGCAGAAATCGGCCCTTTTCATTCCTCCCGAAAGGGTCGTCTCAATCAACCTGAAGGAGTGCAGCGGGTTCCTGATCGCATTTTTTGAGGACTTCTATACCGAAGAGTACAACATTACAAGACTCCTCTCTGTATTTAATGTCTATCCGGCAAAGTACAATGAAAGGGCGGCCGCTGTAAGCTTCCCTGCCGGCACATTTGAGGATATCATCACACTCGTCAAAATGATGATGAAGAATAGCAGGAGCACCCCACTGAAAGCGGCCCCGGAAACCTTTACCGCCCTTCTGCATACGCTGTTCACCATAGCGGGCAACACCTTAAATGATGAGATGAATGGTATGCCACCGGCTAATGCCAGGCAACTTGAAAGGCTTCTGTCGCTTATAGATATGCACTATTCAAACCAGCAGAGTCCACTCTTCTATTCAGAGAAGCTCAATATGCGGCCCATAAGACTCAACAGGCTTGTAAGTCAATACTTAGGCTGCTCCGTAAAGCATCTTATAAGAAAGAGGCTGATGCTGGAGGCGAGAAAACTTCTTACTCACACAGATATGCAGATAACCGAAATAGGGTATCATCTCAACTTCGCCGATATTTCATATTTCAGCAAGACCTTTTCAGACTTTCACCGCCTCACCCCCACCATGTTCAGGAAGATTCACAAAAAACACCAGTAATTCTTCTTTTTCTACCAAAAAGTGCCGGATATCTTCACTTCTTTTGTAGCGGTGAACAACCCCGGGTCGCAGATATGAGTCTGGATTACATCAAAGCACTCTTTTTCTCCTTGCTGCTTGTTATGCCGGCAAAGGCCGCTTCGCAAGCCGATATCTCTGTTACAGGCTATGTTATTGATTCTGCCACTGGCAAGGGGGTCCCTTTTGCAGCAGTAATTGCCGACAGCTACCGTAACGCAACAACAACTGACGGCGGGGGCCTGTTCAGGCTAACCATACAGAAGCGCAATGATATCACCATAACGGTCCGTTCGGTCGGATACAGGGTAAAGGAGTACGCTCTGCCTGCCGCATATAACGGTGACACCTTAAAGATATACCTTGAAGAGGATCTTATCGGCATGGACGAGGTTGTTGTAACCGCCACAAGAAGCAACAGAACACTCAGCGATGTTCCGGTACTGACACATACAATCAATGTGGCGCAGATAAACCGTACAGCATCCACATCGGTTACAGATGTGATAAGCAGCTACTACTCATTTGCCGAATTCTACAACGAAGGAAGGGGCATGACATTCAGAACGCAGGGGCTTTCGACCAAATACACCCTCTTCCTTATTGACGGAGAGAGAATAGCGGGAGAGAACCGTGACAACATTGACTACTGCCGTCTAAATGCAGATATGATAGAGAGAATCGAGATAATTCCCGGCGCATCCTCCTCTCTCTACGGCTCAAATGCCATAGGTTCGGTTATTAACCTTATAACAAGAGATCCTGTTAAGCCATTAGAAGTAAACCTAACATCTTCTTTCTCAGACTACAACCAATTTGAGAACTCAATAGGGGTAGGTGCCAACCGCGGAAAACTCAATTTTTACGCCAATGCACTGATGAGGACGGCCCGGGGCTACGACAACACTCCCGTAGAGACTCCCGACCTCTATACTGTCGAACCCTTCAGGCTCTACTCTCTCTTCTCAAGGGCAAGATATGACCTGAGTGAAACTGCCGACATTGAGGCCCGCCTATCGCTCTTCTCAAGAGAGAGATTCAATGCGGTGAGTCACATACCGGTACATCCGCTATATACCGATATTGCAGGCGGGCTTAGGGGGAACATAGAACTGACGGATAAGCTCAGAACAACCCTGTCGCTATACCACGATACCTACAGAAGCTATGACATACTCGAACGGCTCGATAACAAGAGACGCAAAACATACCGCAACTCACAAACAACCGGGAAGATACTTCTCTTTGGCAGTTTAGATGGCACAGGGGGCACTTCACACTCTCTGACAGGGGGTGCTGAACTGTTCTACGACAACATGTTTGCCGAAAGAATATATGGTTCAACCAGAAGCAATACCATATCGAGCCTTTTTATTCAGGATGAGATAGACACAGATTTCGGGCTGAGTGTAGTGGCTGGTGCAAGGGCTGACTTTAACAGCAGATTCGGTAACGCTCTCTCCCCAAAGGTTTCTGCAATGTACAATATGGGAAGCTTTAACTTCAGAACATCATACGCACAGGGGTATCGCGCACCAGGTATCAAAGAGAGGTTTTACGATTTTGACATATCGTTCGTGACAGTATACGGTAACGAGAATCTGGTTCCCGAAGAGTCGGAGTACATTGCGGTATCGGCAGAGTATCTCAGCAGCAGGAGTAATTTGAGCATAAACCTTTACCGCAACAATATTCTCAATATGATTCATGAGGTTAAGCTTGAAGATGTTTTCAACGGATACACCTATGAGAACTTCCTCAATGTTCTGGTAAGAGGTTTTGACATCAATGTGAGAAGCCATATCTCATCACTACATATTACGGCATCGTACAGCTATACCGATGCCCTCGATACCGAAACAGGCTCGCAGCTTGTAGGCGTAAGCAGGCATGTCGGAAACTTTATGGCCGACCACACGCACAGGTGGGAAAAGGTGGCTGCCACGCTGGCCCTCTCAGCCAAAATGTACGGCAAAAAAGAGTTTATAAATATTGACTACAACAGCGGAGAGATGTTTGAAGACCTCTATCCGGCATACTCTATCTGGAGAATGACCGGCAGCGTGATGCTCTTCAATAACGCACTTACAATTTCTACAGGTATTGACAACCTCTTTAACTACCGCGCCATAAGCGACCTGATATGCACAGATCCCGGCAGAAGACCATTTATCAGGATAAGCGCCTCGATCGATAATCTTTACAACCAACTAAAACTATAATAGAATGAAAAACGAAACCCGAATGAGTGATAATGGAACATGGTGCCCGCTCTCTGGCCCCGGCATCTTCCCGACAGCTATCTGCATCTTTATGGCCGCAGCAATAATCTCTTTTACCGGCTGCAAAAAAGAGGAAGATGAGATACCCGATGAGTCGATCATCACAGTAATAGATGTAACAGACCATTTTGTAGAGTGGATATATTTCAGCTTCTCTGACGATACCATAGTGAAGAGTGAGCCGGAAGATGCCGCAACAGATACCGGCTGGGACCTGGGCATCCGTTACCAGAACTTCAGAACCAATGGTGGCGAAAGCGGCCCCGGTCAGGGGGGAGTCTACGACCTTGGCAAAACAGACTTCTCTGCTGTAACCCTCGCCTCGAAAGAGGGGGTAGATTTTGTTGAAGATGACATGATAACCGTTCTTGAATCTGAGGCTATGCCCCCAAGCTGGATAGAGGTGTCTGGAAGTGTTCCCATGGAAGATATGTTTACAACGCCCACAGGACCTGACAGAACCTATGCACCCAACATGCATGTCTATATTCTGAAAAGTGCAGAGGGAAGGCATATCAAAATAAAGGGGGTCTCCTTTTTCGACGACTACGGCGACGAGGGTCACATAAAACTGCGCTGGGAGTTTCTGGATTAAAGATCGCAGAGGCACCGGTTCGCGGCAACTGTTCTGCGGCAAAGTTTTGCTCCATTATTTTGTGACACCGGTTCACAGCAATGTTCTGCGGCAAAGTTTTGCTCCATCAATTTGCGACACCGGTTCACAGCAATGTTCTTCGGCAAAGTTTTGCTCCATCAATTTGCGACACCGATTCACAGCAATGTTCTGCGGCAAAGTTTTGCTCCATCAATTTGCAGCACCGATTCACAGCAATGTTCTGCGGCAAAGTTTTGCTCCATTATTTTGTGACACCGATTCACAGCAATGTTCTGCGGTGATGTTCTGCGGCAAAGTTTTGCGGTAACTGGCTATAATTACTACTTTTGGCCTCCATATAAAGTTCAGGAATCATAAACAGGATCTCCCGATGGAGGTAACGGTAAGGAGAAAAACATTCTTAATAGCGCTGGTAACCGCAATACTTCTGCCGGTATCAGGTCAATTAGATGCACAGACTGCCAGAAGATGGCCCGAAAGGTCGGTAACGGTTCACACGGCAATCACACAGAGAGAGGGCCTGCATACCACACCAGTCGGGGCGGAGATGCTATGGCACGGCAACCGGCTCCATCACGGCATCATGGCAGGCTTCAAGATGGCTCACTATGAAAGCTTCTCCAGTGGACATGGCGGACCTTTTGCTTCCTATACTCTGCTCACCGGTATGGGCACAAGCCATGTGGAGCTCTCGGTAGGTATAACTACACTCGGCAATCAGCTTTACGGCAGCGAGGAGTACGAACCCGAAGAGGATGGTGTCGCCCCAATGTTCTCGGTAGGATATCGCTATCAGAGCCCCTACGGACGCCTCATCTTCAGAGTCTTTGCAGGATATACCGGTGTAGGTGCCGGTATAGCTGTCCGTATAGCCGACCTGTAGTCATTATCCCCTTTTTTTTGCAGATTCCCCCCGGTTTTGTAATTTGTGGTCAACCTACTGAAGGTTAACTTTTACAAAAAAGGGAGAAGAGATGAAGATAGTTATTCAAAGAGAGAAGATAGCAGTGATGGCAGCACTGCTTCTTATCTGCTTTAGTGCCACGGCACAAGACTTTTCACTGTTGAGAGAGAGAATGGTGCGCGATCAGATAGAGGCCAGAGGTATTACCCATGAGCCTACACTAAATGCTGTCAGGAGTGTTGAGCGCCACCTTTTTGTCCCCCCCGAGAGGAGAAACATGGCTTATGACGATGGCCCCCTTCCAATAGGCCACGGCCAGACAATATCACAACCACTGATAGTGGCCTATATGACAGAGCTGGTAAACCCGGAGCCTCACCACACGGTTCTGGAAATAGGGACCGGTTCAGGCTATCAGGCAGCCATACTGGCCGAGATAGTAGAGAGGGTTTTCACCATCGAGATAATACCGGAGCTGGGCAACAGCGCCAGAGAGCTTATTGATGATCTGGGCTATGAAAACATAGAGGTGAAGATTGCAGATGGCTATTACGGATGGGAGGAGCACGGCCCCTTCGACGCCATAGTGGTAACTGCAGCGGCAGAAAACATACCTCCTCCACTGGTGCGCCAGCTGAAAGATGGCGGCAGAATGGTTATACCTGTCGGATCGCCCTTTATGGTACAGACATTGATGCTCGTAGAGAGGAGGGGCGACAGGGTACTGACCCAAAGCCTTATGCCTGTAAACTTTGTACCCTTCACCAGAGGGGGCAGATAGCATAAAAACAGACACCCATGACCAGGAGGCTATACCTTTCAATAGGCTTTATATCATCATCAATTATTGGCTTTCAGCTCGCACTGATGCATATACTGAGCTACATTCAGTGGAGCCATTTTGCCTGGATGGTTATATCTGTCGCCCTGCTCGGATTCGGTGCAAGCGGAACCATTCTGGCGCTTGCAGGCAGATGGATGGTCAGGAAGATAGATACGGTACTGCCTCTTATAATGATAGCCTGTGGTGTAACAATGAGTTCGGTATTGCCTTTTGCCGAGAGGGTATTTGGCACATTCGACTCGTACCTTGTATTTATTGACAGCAAGGAGCTATACTCACTGTTATTAACCTACTTCTCGCTCTTTGTAGTATTCTTCCTGGGGGCCCTGGCCATAGGGCTGATATATGTCGCATATGTACAAAAAATAGGCTCACTATATTTTGCTGATCTGCTTGGCTCGGGTCTGGGGGGGCTGGCATCGCTGGGCCTCTTCTGGGCATTCTATCCGGCAAAGCTGCCGGCAGTCATGGGCCTTCTGCCCATCGTGGCAGCCGCTCTTATACTGCCACAAAAAAAGATCAGACCCATGGCAGCCATAACGATCGCCTCGCTAGCGGCACCCCTGCTGCTACTTCTATACCCACCCGACCTGAAAATCTCTGAGTACAAGGGGCTGGCAAGAGCTCTTGATCTTCCGGGTGCTGAGGTCAGGTTAGAGCGCACAAGCCCCTATGGCCACATCGAGGTTGTCACCGCAGACGCGCTCAGGTACGCGCCGGGGTTGAGCATGAGTTTCACCGGAGATATACCTGTAAATGATGTAGTATTCTGTAACGGCGACTGGTACGGTCCGGTGGTAAGCTGGTCGGCAGCCGATACATCACACTTTCTCGACTACACCACCAATGCGCTCCCATACATAATAACTATACCCGAAACAACTATGATACTGGAAGCGGGAACAGGCCTGAATGTCTCTCATGCCGTAACCCGCGGGGCCACATCTGTCACGGCGGTTGAACACAACAGGCTGGTTACCGACCTGCTTAAAAACGAGCTGGCACCGGACACCGACTCGCTTTTTCACCACAAGGCGGTAACGGTAAAAAATCTGCACTCCAGAAGCTATCTGCTTGCCGATACTGCCACCTACGACCTGATAGTTCTTCCAACGATTGAAACTTTTGGAGGAACCTCAGGCATCCACGCCCTAAAGGAGCAGTACCTGCTCACCAGAGAGGCATTCCTCAATATGTGGGAGAGGCTTTCAGACAGAGGTATGATATCGGTAACCGTGTGGACGGAAGAGCCTCCCAGGAACATCCTTAAACTGCTCGGAACCCTTACCGAGACCCTTCAGGAGATCGGAGTCGAAGACCGAAGTCGCCACCTGATGGCCGTAAGAGGCTGGGGAACTGTAACCTTTGTAGTAACAAGAGAGGCTTTAACGGACTACCAGGCAGAGAACATAAGAGAATTCTGCTCGGCCATGTACTTCGATCCTCTCTACCTTCCCGGCAAAGATGATGAAGAGAGAATGAGCTACAATATTCTCACAGACTCATATCTGTTTGAACTGGCAGACCGCATAGCGGCGGGAGGAGAGAGCGCTGAAGAGGTGTACAGAGACTACGACTTCAACATCAGGCCGGCAACAGACAACAGGCCATACTTCTCTCAATTCCTTAAGCTCAGTAGGTTAACCAGGCTTTCGGATATATACGGATCAAAGAGCATCCCCTTTCTCGAGGTGGGCTACCTTATTGTAGGCATTACCTTTATACAGATAACAGTAGCAGCCATAATATTGATAATAGTGCCCCTCTTCTTTATCGGATGGAGGGGAGGATACCGCGGTTATACTGTACTTCACTTCAGCGGGCTGGGAATAGGCTTCATGTTTGTAGAGATAGTGCTTATTCAGCGGCTGGTACTCTACTTCGGAAGCCCCATTTATGCCGCTGCGGCGGTTCTCTCTGCCATGCTGATATGTTCGGGTGCGGGAAGCTGGTACTCATCACGCATGAAGGGCGGATTTCGTGATATAGTCAGGGTTACCGGATTAATAATGGTTATTATAATACTCTATGGCCTTTTCCTTACCCCGCTGCTTCTCTCAACCATATCGCTCCCCTTCCTGGTAAAAATAGCCTTCTCGATGGTCATTATAGCCCCAATGGCCTTCTTTATGGGCATGCCTTTCCCCCTTGGACTGAAGAGCCTTTCAGAGCATAACCGCAGCCTTGTGCCGTGGGCCTGGGGCATAAACGGATGCCTTTCGGTTATCAGTACAGCACTGGCATTGATCATAGCCGTTGAGGCAGGCTTCTTATGGGTAATGGCACTTGCGGCGGTAGCCTACGGCATCACGATGGTTGCCAACATATGGAAGGCGGCCTGAAAAAGCATATACTGAACTTTCTAACGCCTTCGCCCTACAGGCACCAACTCATTGGTCTCCCTTATAAATATAAACGCATCATATCTCTCCGGAAGAACCGTAGGCACATAGTTGCCAACCTCTTGTGCGGGGTTGTAGACCACCCCAATGGCCCTGTGTCCGCGAAACTCCCTCAAAGCCTGATTGGCACGATCATCATCATCAAAAATAAGATAGAAGTCAGGCAGGTCAAGATTTCCGAAAATATTTTCATAGCTGCCCTCTATTCCCGGTGGGATATCCATTATCTGCATCCTTGAACCCCAGAAGCTACCGGCAGCCACCCTACCCCTGTAGGTTCCGAAGCCTACAGCGATAACCTCATCACGATCACCCTCACTCCTGCTCAGTGACCCGATATTGACCATACCTTCAGCTCCCATGGCAGTAGCGCGGGCATCGCCTATATGGGTGTTGTGTGCCCACACCACCCCTCTGGCATCCTCACCATAATGTGCGGCAATACGCTGAACGGTATGCCACATATGTGTAGCACGGCTGTTCCATGAGGCATTATAGTCAACAGGGGCCTGACGATAGAACGCTTCAGCACCCCTGGCCACGAACGAATTCTGAACAGCCCTGAAATATTGATCACTGCATATCTCTATCAGAGCCGCCTCATTCTCCTCAAGCAGCCGGGTAACCGCCTCCAGCTCTTCACGGCACGAAACCGAACCGCCGGCCGCAGCCCTTGCATACTCCTGTTCATCACTGAATCTGGCAAAGCAGAGCAGTTTAGCCTCTATACGGTCACTCAGTTGCGGAAGATTCTCCCTGACATAGTCATCGAGGTCAATCATCGCCTCCAGGTGGCCATAGACATCCATTCCGTAAATACCGACCATCTCCGAAGGGTCAACTTCACTGTTATAGTTCCGCATCCACTCGGCAAGCTCAACAATATCTTCATTGGCCCACATCCAGATCGGCCACCGGTTGAACTGCTCAAGCACCTCCCTGGCCGAACCGGCGGCTCCCGGCATATGTTTAACATACTTATTAAGCCGGTAAATGGCAGCAAAATCACCCTCAACGGCTATATAAGAGAACCCCTTCTCATCGATAAGCCTTCTGGAGATAAGAGAGCGCAATGAGTAGTACTCTGTTGTTCCGTGCGTTGACTCACCGAGAAGAACCAGGCTTTTGTTACCGGCGGCGGCAATAAGCTCATCGATATCATCGCTATCGGTAAGTGCCCTGGCCCTCTGGTTGAAGTAGGCAACCAGATCGTCAGGATCGCGGTTACCATCAACATTAAAAAATGAGTAAGCCGCTACAGAGAGCAGCAGCAAAGAGATAAAACCATAAACCTTAAGACGCCTGTACATAACTATACTATTTTATTGAGCCAATATAGTGGTTTTAATGAAGAAGACCAGAACAGACCCCGCCTGCTGCAACCCTGCACCACAGGAAGCTGCACTCCCGGCGGCATGAGAGGCATCTCATTGAAGGCTCCCGCAAAAGCCCTATATTAGCCGATAGTTAATGTGCGGTGATCATTATATAATGCCGATGAAACCCCAAAAAAAAGTGATATGAAGAGCAGGTTCGGACCACAGAAGATTATGTTCCCCTGCCCTGTTGCCCTGGTGGTAACGGGAACAGCGGAGAGAGCAAACATTGTAACAATAGCATGGGTAAGCCTGCTTACCTCATCGCCACCGATGCTTGGCATATCGGTAGGAACAAGAGGATTTTCCGGGAAAGAGATATCTGAAAGGGGAGAGTTTACTGTCAATATCGCCACATCAGATATTATGAGAGAGGCAGACTTCTGTGGTTTGACTTCGGGAAGAGATACAGACAAATTTGCGGCCACAGGCCTTACAAAAATGGAGTCATCGGTTATAAAGGCCCCGATAATAAAGGAGTGTCCCCTTAACTTCGAGTGCCTGCTTGAGAGCTCAACCATATTTGGTACCACCAACCACTTTGCGGCAAAAATTGTAGAGACACATATTGACAACGACAAGCTCAAGGATCTCTCAGACTACACCTCTATAGATATTGAGAGGTTCGATCCGCTCATCTATATAGGAGGTGTGAGGGAGTACCGTAAAGCTGGCCCGGTAACCGGTAAGGCCTACAGTGTTGGTAACAGCATCAAAGAGCAGCAGTAGTTAGTAGCACTATACTGTGACATCAGGCCTGAATATCAGATGAGTGCTGCGGCACTAAGGCAGCTACTGTATCAGTGTTTTGCCCAGCGAGAAGAGAAACTCTACCCCTCCCCCCTCACGGTTCTTGACAGATATCTCCCCGTTATGAAAGATGACTGCATTCTTTATGATGGCCAGCCCCAGACCTGTTCCGCCAGACTTGCGGCTCCGACCCTTGTCAATACGGTAGAAGCGGTCAAAGACCCTTCCCAGATGCTTTTCGGGTATCCCGTTACCACTATCCCAGTATGAGAAGTAGTAGTGGCTCTCATCCTGAAAATAGCAGTCGAGCCCGGCAGAGACGCCTTTGCCTGCATGTATAAGGGTGTTCTCGAGTAGGTTCTGGAATATCGAATAGATAAGGGTGTGGTTGCCTCTTACAGAGATATCGCCCCCGACAGTGCTTTTAAATGTCACCCCCTCATCGCGAAACTTGGGCTCCAGTGTCTCCATCACCTCACTTACCACTTCATCTATATTGATATAATCGCTGTCAACCGCCACTGCACCCTCCTCTATCCGGTTCAGCACGGCTATATCTGATATGAGTTCTGAGAGTCTGAGGGCCTGCCTGTAGGCCTTCTCGGCGAAATAGTGCTGCTTCTCAGCATCAAGATCCCTGTTGCCGGTAATTGTTTCAAGATAACCGGTAATAGAACTCACCGGAGTTCTGAGTTCATGGGCTATATTACTTGTCAGCTCCTGCTTTATCTTCTTCTCCCTCTCCTCTGCGGTTATATCATTTACTATCATCTCAAATGTTTTGTCTGAGAATATTATAACATTAACAGAAAAGGTCTTACCCCTCTTGTCAAAACGGAATCTTCTGGAGGGAAGCTCCGTCTGCAGATAGGCCTCCTCTTCAGAAAGGCTGCTGTCAATAAACCTGTTGGCTTCGTCAAACTCTTCAAGCTGGAATACATTCTCCGGGTTAAGGGCCGGGCTGTCAGATATATAGTTGACATTCTGAACAAAAAGACCATTCGACACAATCTTCTTTTTTTCAGGTGTAAAGATTGCCACACCCTCTCTCGATATGTAGAGGTGTCTTATCAGTTTATCCTTTTCCATATGAAGAGCATCGCCCGTATTTTTGAGATCACCATATATCCTTACTATCTGCCTGCCGATTACGCCAAGCTCATTATCCGGAAAATCCATGGCAGGATCAACCGGATCACCCCTCCCTGCTCTCACTGCAAAGTCTTTAAGTTGCGATACCGCTCTTCCAAACTTACCCGAGATAAATACCAGTAGCAGGGTCATTACAAAGAAGAGCAGGACAACCACGGCAAAAAAGACTCTCTCAGCCTGCAGAAATGTCTTTATATCCATATCATAGTCAATGGCAGCCCTGATAAAGTAGTTACCAAACCGCCTGGCATAATAGTAGTATGGCGATCCTGTCGAAGCCGATTCGCGAATATTTGTGCCGGTTCCACCATAAACAGCCTGAGACACTTCGGGCCTGTCAAGGTGGTTGTCAAGAAGATAGAGCCTCTCGACATCGGAATCATAAAGAACCTCTCCATCTTCAGCTATGATACTGATTCTTAAATTCTCCTCACCTATCAGGTTGAAAAGTGAATCTACAGGAGAGTAGCTCCCTCCCGGGTAGATTGCGTGCCCTGATATGTAGTTGTATACCAACCTGGTATAGCTGTCAAGCTTACTGTTGAGCAACTCGGTTTTGAATCTGCTCTCACGATTATACTGCAGTGAGGTAACGGCAGCGGTAAAGAGCAGAAAAACAAGAAAAAAATAGAAGAAAAGTCTCTTTCGGTACATAGCTGATCTATTTAAAAAAATCTGCTTACGCCAGACGGTTACAGTCGCAACAATCGGCTTTGAACCGGGCTACACACCCCGGGCTGTTAATCTCACCCTCGCTACCGGATATCGAAATAGTAGCCATATCCGGGCCGGCTACGGATCAGTTTACCATACTCCCCAAGTTTCTTTCTGAGCCTGGTAATGTGGACATCGACGGTCCGTTCATTAACAACAACATCATAGCTCCAGACGCGGTCAAGTATCTCCTCTCTGGAAAAGATTCTCTCACCGTTGGTCATCAGCAGATGCAGAATTTCAAACTCCTTTTTGCTGAGCATTATATTGTTCTCGCCGGCAAATACCATTTTTCGTCCGACATCAATCTCCACACCACCGGCTGAGAGCACCTCCTGCTCAGGCCGGGCGTTTATTCCCGATCGCTGCAGCACCGCTTTTACCCTTGCAACCACCTCTTTTACAGCAAAAGGCTTAACAATATAGTCATCTGCACCCAGGCTGAACCCTGTAAGCGTATTCTCTTCTCCCTCTCTGGCAGTTATAAACAGAAAAGGGGTGGCCAGCTTCATCTCCTGTCTTATTGTTCTGGCAAGTCTGAACCCCGATATCTTCCCCATCATAACATCAAGAAGAATAATCTGATATCTTTTCAGGTCGAGCGTAAGCGCCTCTTCTGCAGAGTATGCAACATCAACCTCGAACCCCTCACCTTCCAGATTAAACTGAAGTATTTCACAGAGATCCTCTTCATCGTCTACTACAAGTATTCTTACCCCCATATACAAAACCATTTTGAACCGCTGTTTTTACGGTATTACCTGCTCTCTATATCAGTAATATCTGTATGCCTGATATCTTCACCCCTGAGATAGTATATTGACGCCTCTGCAATATTGGTTGCCTGATCGGCGATCCTTTCAATATTCGAAACTATGATTTTAATATTAATAAAGTTACTCATTGTTTTGGAATCGCTCACAGTGCCTCTGTTCTTTTTGATGATCTTCTTGATCATCTTGTTGTTAACCTCATCGACCACATCGTCATTCCTGAGTGTCCAGACGGCATTTCCAATATCATTATTGAAAAACGATATCAGTGACTTCTCAACCATGCTTGACGCCATCACGAGCATATTGGTTATCTCATCAATAAACTCTATCAGTGCCGGCTGATGATTGATGTCGGAAAGAACACGCAACACCTTAAGCGACATATCTCCTATTCTCTCCAGGTTTATAGAGAGGCGATAGCATGCTACTACCAGCCGTAGTTCGGATGCTACCGGCTTGTGGAGGCTCAGGATATTAATAAACTCTTCGCTTATCTTTATTTCATACTCATCCAGGGTTCTCTCATTCAGAAAGAAACGGGACTCTTTCTCCTTATCAAGTTGCAACCTGCCTGAGTTAAGCAGCTCTTCAAGCTCCCTTAGTTGCGCCAGCACCAACTCTGACATACGCTCCACTTTATCCCTTATGGATTCAATGGCACTCTCTTTTTTTGCTGTCATTTTCTTACTCTTTTATTGTCTGTTACCCAAACTTGCCAGTGAGATACTCTTCAGTTTTTCTGTTGACAGGGTTGGTAAATATCTTCTCTGTTTCACCAAACTCAATCAGTTCGCCCAGATAGAAAAAACCGGTGTAGTCGCTTACCCTTCCGGCCTGCTGTAGGTTATGGGTCACAATGACTATAGCGTAATTCTCTTTCAGCTCATGTATAAGATCTTCTATACGGGCCGACGACTGCGGATCGAGCGAACTGGTGGGCTCGTCCATAAGCAACACTTCAGGCTCTATGGCCAGGGCACGGGCTATGGATAACCTCTGCTGCTGCCCCCCGGAAAGGCTCCCTCCGGGACTACTCAGCCTGTCCTTAACTTCATCGAAGAGCGCGGCACTGGTGAGAGCCTTCTCACAAACCTCGTTCAGGAATTTTTTGTCTTTTATTCCTACAAGCCTGAGGCCGGCAACCACATTATTGAATATTGACATTGTGGGAAATGGAGTCGGCTTCTGGAAAACCATTCCGATTCTTCTTCTTATTGTTACCGGATTCACCTTCGGATGGTATATATCATTACCATCAAGCAACACCTTACCGGTTATCACAGCCCCACGGGTAAGGTCATGCATCCGGTTCAATGCTCGTAAAAAGGTTGTCTTCCCACAACCTGAAGGGCCTATAAGTGCGGTAACCATCTTATTATATACAGGTACCGAAACACTCTTTACTGCCTTTACCTGACCATATCGAACCGACAGATCTCTGGTCTCCATTCTCACATCCAGCTCTTTAGCGGGAGCCTGCCCAATCAGGCTCATCTCTCTGGTTTTAAATCGCTCTTTCCCGGTATCTGTAGCAGTCTCCAACATCATATCTATCTTTATCTGTTCATTACTATTTCTGACTAATATCTTCTACCCCTTGTCATAAGCCGGGCAGTTATAAAAAGACCAATAACAAAAACCATCAGTACAATTCCGGCAGCCCAGCCCATGGTATGCCACTCCCTGTAAGGGCTTATAGCCAGACTATAGAGTCGCTGGGGAAGGGTGTCAACAGGTCCGAATATCATGCCGGTCCAGTGCCTGGGAAGATAGTTGTTACCGAATGAGGTAAACATAAGTGGTGCGGCCTCACCCGCAGCACGGGCAAAGGCTATAAGGAAGCCTGTTACCAACCCGGTACGGGCGGCAGGCATAACTGTCGATAAAACCACCCGCCATCTCGGGAGCCCTATTGCCAGGCCCGCTTCACGAATTGACCAGGGAATGCTCATAAGTGCACTCTCTGTAGCCCGGGCAATTATAGGTATCATAACAAAGGCAAGGGCGACACCGCCGGCAAGTCCGGAGAAGGTTCCCATAGGCTTCACTATTATTGAGAACGCCAACAGCC
The DNA here is from genome assembly GCA_007132995.1 of Bacteroidales bacterium. Lineage (GTDB taxonomy): Bacteria > Bacteroidota > Bacteroidia > Bacteroidales > VadinHA17 > SLNP01. The sequence goes on from SLNP01000032.1 coordinate 16,717, forward strand.
CCTTCAGTATGGCAGGCATACCATTGAGTGTGTCATTTATTATTCTCAGGGGCGGATTGAGCCGGTGGTCAGGATATTCCGAAAGCAATATTCCGGCTCCCAGACCAACAGGGGCAGCTATTATCAACGCCATGGTATCTACAACCAGTGTACCGATTATAGTGTGCACAAGTCCGGTAGGCCTTCCCTGAATTGCCCTGGCAGGAGATCCCAACTCTTCTGTAAAGAACTCCCAGTTCAGGGCGCCTATTCCATTAATAATTACATATCCTATTATTATGAGCAGGGGAATCATAACGATCAGCGTACTCAAAACAAGTAGCATAACCATAAAGCGACCCCATAGGTTACGCCTCTTCAGTGATACTCTCTCCTCAATGGCTATCATACAAGCTGCCCTCCCTTGGCAGAATACTTTCGAGTTATATAAGCGGCTATAAGATTAACAATAAGCGATATAATAAACAGCAGAAAACCAATAGCCATAAGACTTGAGAGGTGCAGGTTGCCGACCGCTTCACGAAACTCATTTATAACAACCGAGGGCATGGTTGCCGCCGGACCAATAATTGAGAAGGGGAAGGTATTCTTATTCCCTATGAGCATAGCCACCGCCATAGTTTCGCCAATAGCCCTGCCAAATGAGAGTATGGCACCGGCCATTATACCACCCCTGGCATATGGCAGTACGGCCATCCTGATAACCTCCCAGCGGGTTGCCCCCAGTGCCCTGGCCGCCTCGCGCTGCTCTCCGGGTACCTGACTTATGGCATCGCGCGTTAATGCGGTGGTAAAGGGAATTATCATCAATGCCAGAACAATAGTGGCTGTAGCTATACCATAGCCCATCGGATTACCGAATACCGGGAGCAGAGACGGATAACTCTCTGCCACCCTGTTAAAGACAGGCAGATAGACAGTCTCACGCATCCAGGGCGCCAGAACAAAAATACCCCATATACCGACCACCACGCTGGGTATTGCCGCTATGAGGTGCACAAGGTTCTCTATTATCCCGGCAAGCCACCGGGGCGCATACTCGGCTATAAATATCCCTATGGCAATGGCAGGGAAGAGAGCCAGAAGAAGTGC
>SLNP01000123.1 GCA_007132995.1 Bacteroidales bacterium
CCCCGAGGGAAATCCAGTCCAATATGGGATATACTCTCCTATTGTAAGGGGTGAACGACAATATGGGCATGGCACATTGAGAAGATTCCATGTCGATCCGTCAAGAGAGCGAGGTCACTCCGTTCGCTGCATAAAAACCGATACCGCCGGGCAACAGAAGTAATAAGCGCTGCACCCCCATCCGTACCACTTTGCCAACACTGTTAAAAAGGGCATAGGAGCGTCTCGACCAATGTCGAAAGTTGAGGTGATAGCTCGCACCCCGGCTCATCCTGTTCATGCTTCACACTTTTTTTATTCGAAGCGGCAAACATACGAAAAATTGTTAACAACCACCCCTTCAGTCGGGCTACCGCCTGTATGATTCACCCTTTTTGCCTACTTTTAGCCCAAATCATAAAAGAGCAGGCAAAAAAACAGTATAAAAAGAACTTTATAAACAAACAGTAACTGGAGAGAAGAGATATGAGAACAATTTTTACTATCAGGCTATTCGCAATTGCAATTATTACAGCGCTGTTATCAGCATGTAACGGAACCGAAGTTGTTGTTGAAAGGCCCGACTATGTGCTTGTTATTCACGGTGGTGCAGGGACTCTTGATCCCGACGACATGACCCCTGAATTAAAGCAGGAGTATCTTGACAGGCTCAATGCGGCACTAGATGCCGGAGAGGCCATACTAAAAGAGGGTGGCAGCAGCCTGGACGCCATAACGGCCGCCATAATAATAATGGAAGACTCACCCCTGTTCAATGCCGGCAAGGGAGCAGTATTCACCAACCAGCTAGAGGTTGAACTGGATGCATCGGTCATGGTTGGCGAAGACCTCAATGCCGGTGCCGTAGCTGGTGTAACCGATGTGAAAAACCCTATCAGGGCCGCCATAGCGGTTATGAACAACTCACCCCATGTTATGATGGCAGGCAGCGGAGCATCTCTCTTCGCAGAAGAGCAGGGGCTGGAGATAGTCGAAAACGAATACTTCCACACAGAGAGACGCCTGAAGCAGGTTAAAGAGGCGATGGAGATATCTCCCGACCATTTCGGCGGAACCGTTGGAGCCGCGGCTCTTGACATCAACGGTAACCTTGCCGCGGGAACCTCCACAGGAGGCATGACCAACAAGAAGTATGGAAGAGTCGGTGACTCGCCAATAATAGGAGCCGGCACCTATGCCAACAACGAAACCTGTGCCATATCAGCTACCGGACATGGAGAGTACTTTATCAGGAACACCGTATCGAAAGATATCTCTGCCCGCATGCTTTACGGAGGGCATTCATTTATAGCTGCCGCCGATTATGTTGTGAACAACAGGCTTGCAGACCTGGGTGCCAACGGAGGCATCATAGGGGTTGACAGGTATGGTAATGTAGCCATGCCATTCAACACCACCGGAATGTACAGGGGCTACACCAAATCGACCGGAGAGCGGGAGGTGAAAATATTCAGGTAGAATCTCTGCGTAACCAGACAATTGTGAGGAATTATCATGAAGTACAAACTATCACTACCGACACTTAATCGCACCGCATTAATAGCGGTGGCGCTGCTCCTTATTATGGGCTCCTGCCGTGAAAGGCTTGTAACACCACTTGAGAAGAGCGACTTTACGGAGATCACCTCTCATGAAGATATGATGCAATATGTAGGTGAGGCGGCATCCGTATCGCCCAACATATCGCTCGAGATAATTGGACACACCCATCAGGAGCGTGAGATACCGGCCCTCAAAATATCATCAGGAGAGTTTGGTGCCGACCCCTCAAAGGTGAGGGTGATGATATTCTCTATGCTTCACGGCAACGAGCAGTCTGCAAAAGAGGGAGCTCTGCTACTTGTCAATGCCTTTGCCAACAGAGAACTCAACAGGTTTCTGCGAGACATAGACCTTATAGTGGTTCCTTTGGTAAATGCAGATGGTGCAGAAGTTAACAGAAGGCAGAACGCCCAGGGGCTCGACCTGAACCGTGACCATGTTCTGCTTATGGCACCAGAGAACAGAGCACTGCATGCCCTTTTCAACAGGTACCTGCCGGAGGTAACCGTCGATGTTCATGAGTACTTCCCCTACGGAGCCAACTGGGAACGCTTCGGCTACAGGAAAGACTTCGACATGCAGATAGGGCTGGTTACCAACCCCAACATATCTGAACAGATTATCAGGTTCCAGAACGACATAATGCTGCCCTTCATGCAAGACTACATTGAGTCGAGGAACTACTCTTTCCACAACTATCTTGTGGGCGGTATTCCCGGCCAGTCTGTTACACGCCACAGTACCGTCGACATCAACGACGGGAGGCAGAGCCTTGGAATACAAAACAGCTTCTCAATGATATATGAGGGCATAAACGGCCGCGACCGTTACGCCTACAACATTGACCGCAGGGCAAAATGTCAGTATGAAAGCATGGTGGGGCTTCTGGAGTTTGTAAAGGAGAATAAGAGCGAAATAAGAAGTATGGTTAACGAAGGGCGCGATGCGCTTGTAAACGCCGTTGAGGGTGAACCTGTCGCAATACGGACAGAGTATATCAGGGGCGATTCACCTCTCCATATGCCCCTTAAATCTGTCTCAACAGGTGCCGATACGGTTCTGGTAGTAGAGGAGTATTATCCCATCGTAGATGTTATTTACGAAGTAGAGAGACCCGCTGCATACCTTATACCTGCCGCCGACACCATGCTGAAAGGAATACTTGACAGGCATGATATAACATACAGTGAGCAGTTCTCAACAGAAGGCTACACAATATCGGGCTACCTTGTCAGTGAACCGGGTGAAGAGCCCGAAAAGAGAGAGATAACCACTCTACCCGACGGAGTTCAATACCTCTATGTGCCGTCGGCTCAATTGAAGGCCAATATGCTGGTCATTGCCCTTGAGCCCTACTCCGAAACAGGATTGATAAACCACCCCTCGTTCCGCTATCTGACCGATAGCAGAGAGTATCCGGTGTTACGACTCGAAAGCAGATAGAATCAGGTCTGAAGAGATAAAAGAGCGACAGGCGTCACACTTCATGCAGTGTGATGCCTGTCTGCTTCTCCCCGCAGCAGTTCAGGTACAACGACGCTTCCGTTGTATGCAGTAGGGGAAATTATAATCGCTCTCCGGTATGCCCATCTCGGCACAGAGTTCCGGGTCACAGCAGGTCATACAGACCCTTTTAAGTGAGATAAAGCTTTTCAGCTCAACATCAGAGGAGATAAAATCGTCCTTTATCGGCTCATCGCCCATAAGGTCTGTTGTCAGGTACTTCTTATTTGAGTCAGAAAATACAGTAACAACAACACCATCTTTACCAAGCATCTCCTGTGCCTTGAGGGCTCCCAGGAAATTGGCCCCGGAAGAGATACCTACCCCAAGGCCAAGCTCTTTGGATAGCCTCTGTGCCATAATAATGGCATCGCCATCATCGACAGATATAATTTCGTCAAGTTTTTCAAGTTCACAAACAGGAGGTATAAACTCATCTGATATCCCCTGTATTCTATGTTTACCAACCTTGCAACCGGCTGTAAGAACCGGTGAATTAGAGGGTTCGAGCGGATGAATTTTAATTGCGCTATTCTGCTCTTTTAAAAACCTGCCCACACCCATCACTGTTCCGCCTGTTCCCACTCCGGCAACAAAAGCTGCCGGTTCCATATTTCGGAACCGAAGCTGCCACCAGAGTTCGGGGCCGGTACTATTGTAGTGTGCATCAGGATTGTCACGGTTCATAAACTGAAGTGGCAGGAAGCCATGAGCCGCTTTCGCCGCATCATTGGCCATATCAATGCTTCCAAGAAAGCCCCCCTCTTCTCGGCTCACAAGATTTACGGTTGCCCCCAACGAACGGATCAGGTTTTTTCTCTCCTCACTCATCCAGTCGGGCATATAGATATTGACATTATGGCCAAGGGCCCTTCCTATAGCCGCAAAAGAGATTCCGGTGTTTCCACTTGTCGCCTCAAAGATCTCCATACCGTGTCTCAAATTACCGGCAGAGATAGCCTGCGAAAGAATGTGATATGCCATTCTGTCTTTAATACTGCCGGTCATGTTGAAATTCTCAGCCTTCGCGTAAACCTTTCTCTCCTCCCCCCGGTACAGGAGCCTGATTTCAAGCAACGGTGTGTTACCCACCATTCCCTGCAATGATTTTATCGTAGTAATCTGCGCCTCCCTATTCATAAAACATAAACAGTATGTAGTAATTCAATTAATAAACTATCAGGCATACCCAACTCAAATCGGCCGGCCATCACAATAGGCGTCGCAAATATAACAACAGTTAACCGATCTCATCCTTAAAGTATATCCCATTTATCATCTCATGGGGCATGGGGTGCGGGCTGACGCCCGATGGCTCGCTTTGCTCGCCAAGGTGTTCAGTAATCAGTGTTCAGTAAAAAAAAGGCGGCTGGTGCCGCCTCTGCTCGCTGCCGAAGCAGCTCGCAGCGTAGAGCGTAAAGCGTAGAGCGGAGAGATCTGCTCGCTAACGCTCGCAGGCATGGGGCATGGTGCTCGCTGCTGGCGCAGCTCGCAGCGTAGAGCGGAAAGCGGAGAGCGTAAAGCGTAGAGCGTAGAGAAGTGCTCACTTCGTTCGCTGGCATAGAGCATATGCTCGCTGCTGGCGCAGCTCGCAGCGTAGAGCGTAGAGCGTAGAGAAGTGCTCACTTCGTTCGCACTAAAAAAAAGCTTTATGATGTTTCGGGAATAATGGACGCTTGCCCCCAGCACGGGATGTGTGGTTATCAAGCATAATGTGCCGCTTCTCTTATTACGGGTTGTGTTGTGACCATGTAAGACAGACCTGTCTCATTAGCAGTGCTGTGTAATCAGAGAGTCGATTATATTTGGACTTAAGCGGGTTCGGGAATAATGTGAGCTTGCTCTCAGTACGGGTTGTGTTGTGAGCATATAAGACAGACCTGTCTCTTTAGCAATAATGCGTAATAATAAAGTCGCTTAAATTTGGCCCTCAGTGAGTTTGGGGAAAAGAGCGGTTGCAATAGTGAAGCATATTACGGGCAGTTACAAGTTGCAGCTGTTAAAGCGTCGGCTGTTTGAGCATGCAGAGCATGCGAGTTCCGAC
>SLNP01000081.1 GCA_007132995.1 Bacteroidales bacterium
CCCTCATCGCTATAGTGGCCCTCTTCAACGATATTGCCCTTCCGTGGGCCCTCTTCAGGAATATGGAAGCCCCGGTGATTTTTACCATGCGAAATATGCCTGGACGAGAAGAGATGGAACCCGCTATGACGGCTTATAAGTATAACCGGAAGATAGAGCGATACATGATGACCATCGGCTCTGGTGTAGATGTGCCACTCGTGTGAATCTGCAATATGATCCATCACAAGCTTGCTGGTGCTGAACTCTTCTTCTGCAGAGCTCTCGCTGCCACCATACAGACAGAGCGGAGTTAACAACAGGAAGGTTGCGGTAATTATGAGAGTATGTCTGCTGATCAACAAGCCCATAAGCCTCTACTTAAGCGGCCTGATCACTCTTATGACCAGAGCCACCGTCGTAACACTAAAGGCTAAATATACTACAAAAAAGAGCAACAGATCAGTGGTACTACTCTTTTTCAATATTAAAAACCATAAAAGGGCAACAAGAAGGGCGAAAATCATCTTTACCGCAACGGCTCCCATCACCATATTCATTGAGTCTTCAGGCTCAAGATTTGATCCGCGCGCTGCAATCAGAACCGGAACCACCCCTCCGCCAAAAAAGAGAAGGGGCAGAAGCAATGGAGTATAGCCAAATGAGAGGGGTAGTGCCAGCAGTTCAGGCAAAAGGAGCAGTAACACTACCACAACGGTAAGTGCCGCTAGAACAGCAATACTTCTGGTCACTCTTTTCAAAATGGCCCTGTTGATAACTATTTTTTTCCCAGTGTATCGGCCGGCTTGCCGGTGGCATCTTCATTCATCTTGCAGGTGCCGGTGAAGTTTGCTCCGGGCTCAATAGAGAGGCGCGAGGTTATAATTTCCCCCTTTATGCGTGATGATGCCTTAAGGTTCAACAACTGATCAATGCTCAGCTTGCCTTCAACGACTCCTGAGATCTCGGTGTTCTTGCAATAGAGCTCGCCCTGAACCCTCCCTGAAGAACCAACAACTACCTTCCCTTTGGTGTTGAGATTGCCGATCAAAACGCCATCTATCCGGATATCGCCCGACGAGGTGATATCACCCTTGATCTCTGTACCGCTGCTAATCAGATTAATCGCTGTTCCTTCTGCATCATTGCTTTTTCCCATGGTCGGTTACTTTATATCTGGTTAATGTTTAAATAAAAAGGTGTGCAAATATAAAAACTATTGAGCCCGCAACCGAGAATTAACGGTGATTTAACAGAGTTGGTGATTAACCGAGCGACCATTTAAGATAGACGGCACCCCAGGTGAAGCCTCCGCCAAAGGCCGAAAGGATGATATTGTCGCCCCTTTTGATACGATCACGATAATCATGCAGGCAGAGCGGAATCGTGGCTGCAGTTGTGTTGCCGTATTTTTCAATATTTACCATCACCTTTTCTGCAGGCACCCCCATGCGTCTGCCCACCGCATCGATTATACGCAGGTTGGCCTGATGCGGAACAAGCCATGCTATATCTTCAGGGCTGAGGGAGTTTCTCCCCATAAGCTCAATTGAAATGTCGGCCATATTTGAGACGGCAAACTTAAAGACGCTCTGACCCTCCTGGTAAACGAAATGCTCACGGGCATCAACCGTTTCATGAGATGCAGGCCTGACCGAACCACCCGCTTTCATGTGAAGGTGTTTCTTGCCCGACCCATCTGTCCTGAAGAGGAAGTCAACAATGCCGTTCTCATCATCCGATGGTTCAAGCAGAACCGCTCCGCCTGCATCACCAAACAGGGGGCATGTAGTCCTGTCGGTATAGTCAGTTATCGACGACATCTTGTCGGCTCCGACCACTATGGCTCTCTTTATGTGACCCGCCTCTATGTACGAGGCTGCTGTCTGAAGAGCATAGATAAATCCGGAGCAGGCTGCACCTATATCGAAACTAAAGGCATTTGTTATACCACATTTGTCTGAAATAATATTGGCAGTGGCGGGAAAGAACATGTCGGGGGTTACTGTAGCGCAGACAAGCAGCTCTATGGTGTCGGGAGCGATACCATTTTTTTCGAGCAGAGACTGAACAGCCATTGCGCCCAGGTGAGAGGTACCCAGGCCCTCTCCCTTAAGTATCCTTCTCTCCTTTATGCCAACCCTCTGCATTATCCACTCATCAGAGGTATCGACCATTTCGGCAAGTTCGTGATTTGTAAGCTTGTACTCAGGAACCCATGCCTCAAGTCCGGTAACAGCCGCCCTAATATTTCCCATTTTGCAACCTATCTTTAATTTTATTAGCCAGATCAGCTTTCACAACATCTATTGTCTGCAACAACATGTTTTTCACAGCCTTTCGCCTGGAAACGCCGTGTCCTATAACGACATTGGCATTTACCCCTATTATGGGGGTTCCGCCTATATTTTCATAGTTGAACCTCTCAAAGAAGGGGTCGTTAATTCCTCGTTTACGACATAGCAGATAAAAGGCCTCGGCCTCCTTTACAATAACATTACCCACAAACCCATCGCAAACAATAACATCGGGCATCCTGCCCCCAAAGAGGTGATGCCCCTCAATATTGCCAACAAAATTGATGTCGGGATTATCATTCATCAGCTCATACGCAGAGCGTACAGCCGATGAACCCTTTGTCTCCTCCTCGCCAATGTTTATAAGCCCTACCGAGGGGTTGTCGGTGCCAAGAACATAGTGGGCGTACATCGAGCCCAGCACTCCATATTGCAACAAAACATCGGGTTTTGTATCGGGGTTTATACCTATGTCGAGGAGTATTGAGGTGTTGCCGTCTATTCCGGGAACAAGCGCAGCCAGAGCCGGCCTGAATATACCCGGTATAACATTTACCGAATAGCTGGCACCCACCAGCATGGCTCCGGTGTTACCGGCGCTGGCAAAGCCGTCTATAAGGCCCTTTTTCAGCATGCCATACCCTACAGCTATACTGGAATCCCGCTTTTCGGAAAATGCTCTGGTAGGATGATCGCCCATCCCGATTACCTGAGATGCATGTACTATCTCAAAGTTCCCATTGGGCGGAGCATGGGCCTCAATCTCTGCAGTGATAATATTCTCATCGCCTATAAGCACAATTGCAACTCCATTATCAAGGCCGCCAAGCATATCGACAGCTCCCTCAATAATGGCAGAAGGCGCATAATCACCACCCATCACATCAAGACCTATTCTCATAAAGCTTACTGGTTGATTTGAACAGGTCAGGCTGAGACATTTTTCTCGATGGCCAGTTTGCCACGGTAAAAACCGCACTCGGGACAAACCCGGTGATAGAGCACCGCAGAACTGCAATTCGAGCAGGTGGCAAGTGTTGGTACAGAAGCCTTGTAGTGCGTTCTGCGCTTATCTCTCCTGGTTTTGGAGATCTTTCTTTTCGGATGTGCCATTTCTAAGTATATAAGTTAATTATCATTCAATAAATCGCCAAGTTCATCGAAGCTGCCTGATACCCCGTCGCTGCCGGGCTGCTCCTCTCTCCTTATCCTTGAAAGCATCTCCGGATCACATTCAGTTGTTCCGTCTTCCCTTTCAGGATGAACCCTCTTTAAAGGGAGCGCCGTGTTGATAAAGTCGTAAAGCATCTGCTTCAGATCGAGATCGTGACTTCCCCCGGGAATAACCACAATATCAGGGTCACCCCCCTCAAAACTGTCACCCCTCTTAACCAACAGGTTATGGTGAGCCTCTATCTGCTGCCTGTACTCACCCAGACAGCGGTCACAGTTCACAAGCACGCTACCCGTAAGCCCGAGCGCGATGCCTATCTCGCTGCCACTCTTCTCAAGGTGCACAACAGCCTCAACATCACAATCATCGATCTCTGAACCTTCAAACTCCGCGAAGAGGTCTGCCCCGACCTGAAACAGATATCTGTAACTCTTATCTTTCAGGCCATTAAGCTGTATAACATAGGCTCCTGACATCTCCGTGAATTTGGTCTGCAAAATTATAAATCCTTCTCCAATAAAAAAAATTATCAACAAAAAAGTAACAGCACCCTTTTTGGCGTCATTCATGCCGCAAATTGTGCTGTTCACCGTTTTTTTCTTACTCATTATGAGAGAACAGGCCTATATTTGCAATATCAGGTTATAAACAATTAATATTATAAGAGCGACTCCCGGCTCATAGAGAAGAGCTACTGTGAGTCTATAAAAAACCCTGCAACAGATGAAAAGAGAGAGACCACTGAGACAGGCAGGAGTGCTGCTTGTGGCCGTTGGAGCAGCACTGCTGATGGCAAATACAGACCTGCTCGGGCTGGGCGGCAGAGAGGCATATTACCGCTGGGAGTTCCTGCTTATACTGGTTGGAGCAATCTCTCTGCTCTACGGCCATTTTACAACTTTTGTAATACTATTCTCGCTTGGCAGCTGGCTGCTGCTGCCGGATGTATACCCACTCTTCTTCAGTGAGTGGAGGCACCTCTTCTGGCCTGCAGCGCTGATACTGGCCGGCATAAGCCAGATAATCCCCAGACCGCGAAGGTGGCGGTAGTGGCAACGCCTCGAAGGCAGGGCAGAGGCAGAAGCAAAGTTGCGAAGGTGGCGACCGTAAAGGCAGAGACAAAAGAAAAGCCGGGAAGGTGGTCATAAAGATAGGCCGCAAAGGTCACGACAAAAGCTACACCGGCAAGGCCAGGCAGAGACAAGAGCATAGGTGGCGACCGTAAAGGCAGAGACAAAAGCTACACCGGCAAGGCGACGGTAAAGGAGAGCAGAGCCGGAAGGCAACAGATAAAACCAGATAGACATAGCAATCAATAAATCTGGCAGTTAAACAGATAACATGGTCAATTAATCAGTAATAAACAGAGCAATGGAAAAAGAGAGAGAGCAAAACTATTCAGACAGGCCACTTAAAGGGAGAATCGCGGCCGGCTTAATACTCGTTTTGGCAGGTTCGGCCATCATGTTCCGAAACATCGGTGTGGCACCCCATTTTATTAATGAATTTATACTGACATGGCAGATGCTTCTTATCGCTGTCGGTGTGGTAATAAC
>SLNP01000036.1 GCA_007132995.1 Bacteroidales bacterium
ATGTGCCGGGTCAGGGGTATCTCAGGGTAGACGCAGCCGATGTTCCAGGTGGGCTTAACCTTGCAGTCAGGTTTGCCCGCTACGACGAATGGGCTTCAAACAAAGAGGATCGTCTCAGAAGCTGGCACTCACTCCCCGACGCTCTTCCGGTACACGAACCAGGCACCTACTACTTCGTGGTCAGAGACAGATATAACAATAATGCCAGTGAAGAGCCCTTTCAACTTCGTGTGGACTTCCTGGAGGAGTTTGACAAGTTTGAGCCAAACAACACTGTGGAAGATGCCAAACTGGTTGAGTTTGGTGAGGAGCTTACTATAGCAATATATCCTTTGGGAGATCGCGACTGGTTCAGGGTAGAGGCTCCCGGACAGGGATACATCAATGTACAGGCAAGAGATGTTCCGCAGGGGCTAAACCTGCAGGTCAGGTTTTCCACCGTTGATGAGTGGGCAGACCCTCCGGTCAATGTAATCAGAAACTGGCAAAGGCTTCCCGATGCATGCTTCATACCGGAAGCAGGCGAATACTACCTGACACTTATTGACCGATACAACACCTCCGCCTCCGAGAACCCCTTTCAGGTCAGGATAGACTTCATAGAAGAGATGGATCCTTTTGAACCCAATGACCACTTCAGTGATGCCAAAGAGATAAATAGAGGAGATACGCTCTCTGTAGCTATTTTCCCGACCGGCGATCGCGACTTTTTTAAGATCAACAGCGGGTCGGAAACGCAGCTTGAGTTCCAGGCAAGGATGGTTCCCCGGGGTATTGACCCGCAAATGCGGCTATATACCATCGATCCGGATAATCCGGAGAATCTCATATCACACGGAAGTTGGCAGCGTCTACCCGTCACCTTCGATGTAGAGCCTAACCAGGAGTACCATGTCTGCCTTATAAGCGCCTTCAATAATGCAAGCTCTCCCGACCTGTTCTATATTCTGGTCAGATAGCCCTTCAGTCTGTAGAGATTATCACAATAGCCTGCCAGAACCATTCTGATGCAGGTTAACAGAGAGAGAAATGATACTCTTACCATCTTGCGGCCCCAGCCCTCGCCCACGCAGCGAGAGCCGGGCCGCCTCTCTTATTATTTGTATTAAACGGCCTTAGTGACTATTTTTATGACAGAAAAGAGAGCTGTAAACTTCATAAACCACAGATAACATATGGATATTCTTAACCTTGTAATCGGTCTCTTTTTGATTGGAATCGGGTTTCTGGTTAAGGTGGCTCCCGACTTAATAGCCGGTTATAACACCATGCCGGAAGAGAAGAAGAGAAAAGTAGATGTCAAGGCGCTATCTACTTTTTTGCGAAATGGCTTCATCGCCATGGGAGCATCTATTATTGCAGGATATTTCCTCTTCAAGTGGCTTGGCTTTCCCCTTATAGCCAACTCAATGATTCTGATAGTAACCCTGCTCGGCTCAACTATTCTTGTAATCAGAGCGCAGAGATTTGACCGCAACAAGAGGAAAAACACAAAGATGATCTACATTATTCTGGCATCGGCTTTTATTTTCGTTGCCGCAATTACAACATTTGGTCTCATTCCTGCCAAGGCCCATATAGAAGATGATTCAGTCCGCTTTTCCGGAATGTATGGTCTGGAGATCAATTACGCCGATATCGGAAAAGTCATACTGGCAGATAGCATGCCTCCGATTCTTATGCGTGCAAACGGCTTCAGTTTCGCGGGGGTACACAAAGGTTATTATGACCTTGAAGGGTACGGCAGAAGCCGGCTGCTACTACACACAAACAGATCACCCTTTATTATCATCACCAAAAAGAGCGGCGGAATAACAGTTGTAAACTTCAGGGACCGCAATGAGACAGAGACAACATACAACTCAATAAGAACACTACTGCACAGATAGTTGCAAGGCCGCAGCAACCATTGATAAATTCCTCAACGCTCATTACTCAGATAGACTTCCCGGCCCTTCAGTGCATTAGACGGATATATCCCATGCAAATCAGAACAACATCTTTTGTATCTAAATTCAATTCTCTGTAGCTTTGGTAGTGCTATTGAGAGATCTGCATCGGTCATTACAGGAGCATCGGCACCTTTAATGCAATAAATGTGCAACCGGACATACTGAAGACCATAGATACCAAGAGAGTCACACACACATCCACAAGCTATGAGAAGTACCTATATTACCTTCACACTGCTGGCAGTCTTTACAGCCTACTCCTGCAATATGGGCGAAGAGAGCAGAGCGCCGCAAACAGATATTGTACAAGAGCAGACCATTACCGATAAACTGCAAGACCCTGACGCCGGCAGAAAGATTGTCAAAGAGGGTAAAATCACATTTGAAACAGATGACATAAGAGACACAAAGGAGTTTGTCACATCAGTGGCCGACAGGCTGGGTGGCTATATAGCCGGTGACAACCTTTACGATCGGAGAAACAGAGTTACCCAGCAACTCACAATCCGCGTACCTGCCGGTAATTTTGACCAGCTATTGGCCGAGATAGTTCAGAGAGCCGGCGAGGCTGACAGCAAAAACATAACAGTACACGACATAACAGAAGAGTATATAGACATTGAGGCCCGTATAGAGGTCAAAAAAGATATTGAAAGACGCTACCGGGAGCTGCTTGAAAGAGCTGTAACCATAGAAGATATTCTCAATATTGAAAAAGAGATCGGCGCACTAAGGGCGGAAATAGAATCGGTCGAAGGTCGGCTTCGCTATCTCAAAGATCAGGTAAGTTTCAGCACCCTTACAGTTGAATACTACGAGAAAAAGAGTTTTGCATCAGGCTACCCGGCAAGAATTGCACAGGCAATAAAACAGGGGTGGGACCTGTTGCTCATGCTGATAATTGGTCTTATTCATCTCTGGCCCCTCTTCATCATAATATTGATAGTAGCAGTGGTGCGCCGAAGGCATATCAGAGCAAAACAGACCGACTATTCCGGACAGCCGGAACAACACAAAAAATAAAATTGCATTACCACAAGCCTTGCCCGCAGTAACTCAATTGGATAATTTACAATTAGCGTATATATTTGCAGGGTAAAAAGAGGAAATGGCGATCTTCCCTACCCAACCGCTTTCTTAGCTGATGACGCCTGATTAATATAGTATAGAGCATTAAATCAGGTAAAACATGGCAACAGATAAAGGAAAGAATCCCGGCCGGAAGCTACTCTCTCTGATAAAGCATTTTTTCCACAATCACCCTGCCTTTCAGTATATTATCAAGTGGACCCTCATCTCTTTCATCATCAGTCTCTTCATTGGGAGTGCCTCATCTCTCTTTCTGAAGTCACTGGAATGGGCAACAGACTACAGAGAGAGTAATTTATGGATCATAGCACTGCTGCCCGTTGGCGGCTTCCGTGTCGGATTGCTATACCACTACTATGGCAAAGGGAGCGATGAGGGTAACAATCTTATTATAGACACCATTCACAAGCCCGGCAAGACCATTCCGCTTCGCATGGCTCCGTTAGTCTATTTGGGTTCTATTGCAACCCACCTGTTTGGTGGCTCGGCCGGGCGTGAAGGCACAGCCCTGCAAATGGCAAGCTCAATTGCAGATCAGTTCAGCCGGCCCTTCAGACTCTCCGAATCAGACAGAAGAACATTAATAATTGCCTCCGTGGCGGGTGGCTTTGGCTCTGTTTTCGGCACACCCCTTGCCGGAGCTATTTTTGCCCTGGAGTTCTTCCGAATCGGTCACATTCGATATGGTGCTCTCTTCCCGGCATTTATCACGGCGATTATAGCAGAGAAGGTGACCCGGCCATGGCAAATACCACACACACACTACTACATAAATGTAATACCGGAAGTATCATTTCAAACTATTTTTTATGCTATAGTGGCCGGGATCCTTTTCGGGCTCTGCGCAATGGCATTCTCAAGGTTGTTCTACAAAACCGGAGCAATCTTCAAATCGAAAATACCATACGCCCCATTGCGCCCCTTCGTTGGTGGCATTATTGTAGCCGGTGCGGTCTGGGCAATTGGTACAACAAAGTATATTGGGCTGGGAATTCCCACCATAGTCCAGTCCTTCGATCAGCAGATGCCCGCCTACGATTTTGCCATAAAGATGGCCTTCACCATCATCACCATTTCCGCCGGATTTAAGGGAGGGAAAGTGACACCCCTATTCTTTATCGGAGCTACTCTGGGTAATGCACTGGGGCTACTTCTTCCTTTACCAACCGGACTGTTGGCAGGCATGGGTTTCGTTGCTGTTTTTGCAGGAGCGACAAACACCCCGCTTGCCTGCACCGTTATGGCCATAGAGCTGTTTGGTCTTGAGTGTGGTCTCTTTGTTGCCATCGCCTGTATAGTTTCCTATATGGTGTCGGGACATCACAGCATATACAGACGCCAGGAGATTGGAGAGCCCAAACACCATCGTTTTTCTGAACTGCAGGGGGAACGGCTAAGCGATCTCTAAAGAGAGATTATCAAAAAGCTTACAGGGGAACCATAGCGATCATCCCCCTTTAACTAAAAACAACCCGCAAACCGGCAGACAAATATTATCCGGCTTCGTCATACAGATACACAATGTCTGCTATCGCTGCATGGCACTGCGCATAGCCAACCCTACCATCACCCGGTAATCTTCAAAAAAAGGACCCGGAGACACCAGACTCCAGCACCGGGGCTACACCTAACCACCTCAATTATGAGCGGCAGCACTATACGCTATGACTCCTCAAATAAAATTCTAATCCATCTTTAATCGGTTTCTAACAAGCCGTAAACGAAGGCCCGTTTGCTTTTGCAGCGTTGAATTCAAAACAATAATTATCAACAGAAAAACTGGTATGTCATGAACAGTGAAGCTAAGCACTCCAAAGCCCGCCGCAACCGTATTATCATTATAAGTCTGGTTGTAGTAGTATTACTGGCAATTCTATTAATACCTCAATTCCGCCGCCAGGCCATCGATGAGCCCCCTATTGCTCAATATTTAAAGAGCAACGGATATATTCTTATACCGG
>SLNP01000038.1 GCA_007132995.1 Bacteroidales bacterium
CTCTCCTGACTCTCTTCTGCCGCTCGACACTTTTGCCGTTGACCCCGTCTGCCGTTCTCCCCGTTTGTCTCTTCTCCTGCTGCGCCTCCTGCTGCGACCTGCTCCGGTAGCTCTCTGCATAATTGCCTGCCTGCCTGCCTGCCGCTGCACCTTCACCCCTGCCTGTCGACAGGCCTGCCCTTCGGTCTGCTGCCCTGCCTCTCCTTTGGCTTGCTGCTCCGCCTGCCTTCCGGCCTGTTTTTCCAACACCTCCGGCAAGCCCTGCCTCATTCCTGCAAGGGTTTTAGAACCCGGCTCTCTCAATCAATAGCAGCAGCAGAATAATAAGTGTAACAACGGGAACAATAACTACCCAATCGTTTACCTTCAACAGCCCTGGTATGGTTAAATCTCCGAACTCACCCCTCTTAAGGATGCCTTTTTTCAGCTTCGGGTAGAGGATGGCAAATATCCAGGTTCCCAGAAGTATACCTGCCAGACCCCCTGTCAGTGCATCGAGATAACCGTTGCCGATTGCTCCTGCGATGGTTCCGGGACAGTAGCCGAGTAGTGCGAATCCAACCCCGAAAATGAGGGCTCCGACTATATTCATACCGAGCGAGCCACTCTTCAGCGAGAGCCTGACCCAACCCATCGATTTCATGAAGTAGACTCCGACCATGCCGGTTGCAACGGCCGACAGCATGATCTTTATAACCGTGAAATCGGTAAGCAGCAGCTGACCGACAATAACATCATATTTTGTTACTCCCCCTTTGTGTAAAAGGAAGCCGAATAGTATACCAAAGCCAAGGCCGGTAAGAAGCTCTCTGTTATCTGCTTTTCTATCTATGACTGACTCACTCTTTTCACCGTTCATACCGCTAATATTAAAGGGTTATAATAAGTCCCACATTGGCAAAATGGAGCATGGTGAAATTGTAGACATCACTCACATCTGCTCCGCCTTCTACCATTCTGTATGCCGCTTTTAATGTAAGGTAATCACTGACCGGCACCTTCCCGCCAAGGTAGAGGTCGAAAGCCCTTCCCGGACCACCTGCCAGACCATCGCCCTCAAAAAAGAGCGACCAGTTGCCGATTTCATATTCGGCATAGAGGTTAAGCAGCGGAACAAAACCAAAATCCTCTTTTGTGTCGGATGTTTCGCCGGATGTGAGACGAATCTCAGCATCCCTTATCTTCGCCGTAAAGCCTACTCCAAGACTCCATGGCCCTGAGCTATATATATCTCTCCGGTAGGTTGCCCTGTAGCTGTTAAACTTATATAGCGCACTTATCTCACTGCCCTCGGTAAAGGTGGTGTTCTGGTACACTATGTCATAAGGGGCACTGCCCTTATAGTTCGCGCTCAGTGGTGCATATAGCAGGAAGATATGGTTCTTCTCACGGAATGTGTAACCGGGCTTCAGGCTGAAGTATATTACCGGCCCCTCTATCTTAAAATCTTTGTATAGATCGAACAGGGTACCCGTTTCGTTGGGTATCCGAACTTCATTATAGCTCTGGGCAACCAGCCCTGTTGAAATATCCAGACTCACCTGGCTGTATGCATGTGTGAAAGACACAAATAGCGATATTAGGATAAATAGTCTCTTCATAACCAATGTTTTACTATGCTATAACATGAAAAATAAGGTGGGCAGCTATAATGCCGCCCACAAAAAAGAATATGGCCGAAATCCAGCTTGAGACTGCAAGCTGCAAGGTTCCGCTTATGCCGTGACCGCTTGTACAGCCCCCGGCAAAGCGCGCTCCGAAGCCCAGTATTACACCTCCGGCCAGGGCGGCCAACACCCTTGTTAAAGCCTTATCGCCAAATGCCGATGCCCATAGTGGAGGAACCCAGGCATTTGTCTGCAGATCGCCTGATATAAGGGCAGAGATAAATGCCCCTGCAATAACGCCCAGAACCAGCATCCACTGCCAGCCAATACGGGTTTTTATCTTCTTGAAATAGGGCCTCTCTCCGGCCTTTCGGCCCGAGATTACTCCTTCTATCATGCCACTGGTTTGGGCAAATGAGGTGGAGGTGGCAATGGGTTTACCAGATATAAGGAAGCTAAGCCAGCTCAGAACTCCTATGCCTATACCTGCAACATAGGGCGACCAGGCGGTCTCTGTCAATACCGAAATAGTTGTCTCCATCTGCTACTGTTTGAAATGGGTTTTTACCTCTTCTACTTTTGAATAGAATCTTGATCCGTGGGGGTTCTGACAGACAGTACAGCGTTTGGTGTACCCTGCGGCGCTATATCCTGTTATGCCTCCTGCAACATTATAGAGGCTCTTGAATCCGTGCTGACCCAGTATGCTTGCTCCCAAGCTGCTGCGGTTGCCTGAGCTGCATATGAGTATAATGGAGTCTTCCCTGTTAAGCTCTCCGTATCTTTCACGAAGATCTGCCACCGGTATGTTGACTGACCCCTCAATATGGCCGTTATCATACTCCTGCGGGGCCCTTACATCGAGCAGAACGAATTTTTCAGAACCTGTCACCATGTCGTGCAGATCTTCTGCCGATATCTGTGCAATAGAGCTTGTCCTGTACCCCTTCACTGCCCAGCCGGCCATTCCGCCGTCAAGGTATCCCACTATGCGGTCCTGGCCAACGCGCCTTAACCAGACATTTGTTCTCTCCGCTTCACGGAAGCTGTCAGATACTATCAGAAGGTCTTTGTCGAGAGGCAGTACCCAACCGGCAAAGGTGGGCAGGTTTCCGTTGAAGTCCAGGCTCCATGAACCTGGAATGTGCTGGCTGCCAAAAGCGAGATAGCTTCGTGTGTCAACCACAGCAACACCCTCTTTTTCTACCATCTCCCTGAAAGCTTTGGGATTCAACTCCTGCATCCTTGGAAGCTTTGAGATGAGGGCGGGCCCTTTCCGGTTAATATCGCTGCAACGGCTGAAGTGGTCAGGTGCCGGGGGCATATTTTCGGTCAGCGACCTTATGAACTCCCCTTTATCTTTAATTTGAAGAGCGGAATTATATCTCCTTTCATAACCTATGGTTGAGTGCCTCTTGGCTCCCATGGCCCTGCCGCAGAGAGATCCGGCGCCATGTGCCGGAAGTACTTCACAAAAGTCAGGCAGCTTTAATATCTTATCATGCAGACTGTGGTATAGCTTGCCTGCAAGCTCTTCGGCCATATCGGGGAACAGATCAGGCCTGCCAACATCGCCGACAAAGAGCGTGTCGCCAACAAATGCACATACAGGGTCTTCACCACGAGAGCTGTCTGATACCACAAAACAGAGATGTTCGGGGGTATGGCCGGGGGTTTCCAGTACGCTGATAATTATGTTCTCAATTTCAAGGGTATCGCCCTCGCTCAGCGCTACATGATCGAAGGCACAGTTAGCCGATTTGGCAACATATATTGTGGCTCCGGTCTTTTCTGCCAGATCCATATGGCCCGATACAAAATCGGCATGAAGGTGGGTTTGAAGAATATGGGTAATCTCAACCCCCAGCGCACGCGCCTCTTCGATATAGATATCTGTGTCGCGCTGCGGGTCAATAACGGCGCAGATATCTGATCCGGCCAGAATGTAAGAACTGTGCGCGATCTTGTTGATAAAGAAGTGTTTAATCAGCATATATGTAGTTTTAAATGGTTAGCCTCTGCCTAAATTATAAAAAAGTAGAATATTAAAACAGTAATTACCAGAAAAATAGCTGTCATCCCACTGCCGGCCTTTATATAGTCGGCATTCCGGTATCCGCCCCGGGACATAAGGAAGGCGTTTACCTGGTGGGTGGGCAGGATAAATGAGTTGGCTGTACAGACCGCTGCCATTAGTACAAGCGGGCGGGGATCGATACCCGCAATAGCTGCCATTCCCATTACCAGCGGAGCCAGAACTACTATTGCTCCCACATTCGACATTACCAGAGAGAATGCAGTGGAGAGAATTCCCACCATAAGTACAATGACTATGGGGTGCAGGCCAAGAGCAAAACTCATAATATATTCGGCAAGGAAGGTGGCGGCGCCACTCTTCTGCATGGCCACACCCAGTGGTATGAGCCCTGCAAGCAGAAAGACCACTCTCCACTCTATTGCTTCATAGGCCTCGGCCATATTGAGCACCCGGGTAAGAACCATGCCCAGGGCACCGGTCAGAAAGGCGGTGGCGAGCGGAACTCCGGACATGGCCATCGCGATGGCAAACAGGAAGCAGGCTATTGCAGGCCAGCTCTTTGACCTGTCTCTATGGTCAGGATCGAACCCAGTCAGAACCACAAAGTCTGTACTCTCTTTCATGCTCTTGATATGATTCCACCTTCCATATACTATCAGTGTGTCGCCCGAGCTTATCTCAACATCAGAGAAGTCGCCTGCGACCTTTTCGCCCTTGTGAAAAAGAACAACCGGCTCAACGGCATACCTTTTCCTGAGCGAGTAATCTCTTATGCACTTGCCGGTAAGGTCTGAAGCCGGCGGAATGATTATCTCCGCAAAGCCCGATACATCGGGATTGAAATGGTTCGAGAAGTAGCGTGAAGAGCTGATATCTTTGAGAAGATGGTCATCTTTAAACCGCTCTATATTGCTCTCTGATCCGAGTATGGCCATTGTCTGCCCCTCTTCCAGCCTGGTTTCGCGCCAGGGGGCGTAAACCACATCGTCGCCCTTCCCGATGCCAAGAATATTTATGTTATAGGTATGCCAAAGGCCCGCCTCTTCTGTTGTCTTGCCAACAAGAGGGCTCTCATCGGTTATAGAGAACAACCTGATATTTTGTGGCAGGTTGAGTTTCTCTACCAGTCTCTCCTGCTCTGACTTAATCTCTTTACCAGCTCCGCTTGCCGGCAGAACCCTCTTTCCGAAAAGAAGGAAGTAGGCAACCCCTGAAATAAGAAGAACAATGCCAACAGGGGTAACACTAAAGAGGTTGTACGACTGGTGGCCTTCGTTTCTCAGAAGGTCGTTTACAAGTATTAGCGGCCCGGAGCCCACCATGGTTAGTGTTCCACC
>SLNP01000097.1 GCA_007132995.1 Bacteroidales bacterium
CTGGGTGTGGAAGGAGGAGGATGATAGTGTGGGCGAGGCTGGGTGTGGGCGGAGGAGGATGATGGTGTGGACAAGAATGGGTGTAGGCGGAGGAGGAGAGTGAGCGGAGTTGGTGGGCAGGGCGCGATGAGATAAAAAAGCCATATATTTATGCCCATTTGATTAACCTTAACCGGTTGGGGCCGGAGGGTTAGAAAAGGCGGTTAGTGATATGACAGGGTCACTTATAATACTGGCATGGCGTAATATATGGCGCAACAAGAGGCGGTCGCTGATATCGATGAGCTCCGTGCTTTTTGCCGTACTGCTTGCTGTACTCTTCTACTCGATGGAGAAAGGGTCGTACGACCATATGATAGACAATATGGTAAGATACAGCACCGGCTATATCCAGATACAGGATGTACTGTTCGATGAAGAGCCCTCGATGGACAATATGCTGCTTTACGATGATAGCGTAAAAGATATTCTTAACGAGATGTCAGACCGCTTAGACTGGGTGCCCCGCATACAGGGCTTCACCCTGGCAGCTACCGACCATATTACCCGTGGTGCCATTGTGAATGGGATAGATACCGCTGCGGAGATGGTTATCAACGACCTTGAAGAGGATCTGATAGAAGGAAGCTTTATTGATGGTACCGGCAACGGTGTTCTCCTGGCAGAAGGGCTTGCCGGAAGGTTATCTGTTACCATCGGCGACACGGTAACCCTTTTAAGCCAGGGCTTCAGAGGTGCAACAGCGGCGGGGCTATATCCGGTAATGGGTATCCTGAAGCTCAGAATACCAGAGCTTAACTCCTCAGCCATATATATGTCTCTTGATGAGGCCCGCGCCTTCTATATGGCCGATGAGCGTTTAACCCATCTTATAATCATGCCCCACAACCCTTCGCACACAGACCAGATAGCATCGGAGTTGAGGGAGAGGCTCGACAGCGAATGGTATGCTGTCTACACATGGGAGTATCTGATGGCAGACCTGCTGCGCCTAATGAAGTTTGATATCGGAGGAACCATCATATTCCTGCTTATTCTCTACATGATAATTGCCTTTGGCCTCTTCGGAACCATCCTCACAATGACCATAGAGAGGATGAGAGAGTTCGGGATGCTGATGGCCCTGGGCATGAAGCGCAAGCAGATAGCCTTCGTCTCCTTCACAGAGACACTCTTTCTGACATTCACAGGAGCGGTTGCAGGCATATTGGTAGCGCTACCCCTTGTAACATACTTCCACCAAAACCCCATATATCTGGGCGATCAGATGGCCGCTGCAATGGAAGATATGGGATTCGAAGCGGTGCTGCCCCTCTCTAACGCACCGGAGATATTCCTGTTTCAGGGCCTTACAGTATTTGCAATCGCAGTAATAGTGGGGCTATACCCACTATCAAAAATAATGAGAACCGAAATAGTTCAAACCAAACAGCCCTGACCATGAATGTTTTGGTTAAGATAGCATGGAGAAATGTCTGGAGTAACCCAAAGCGGAGCGTCGTGATGATACTGGCCATAGCTGCAGGGCTATGTGGAGGTATTTTTGCCGCCGCACTTGCCTCCGGACTTATGGAACACCGCTTTGCGACATCGATAGAGCAGCACATATCGCACATTCAGATTCATAACCCCGACTATATCACTGACAACATACTATCTAACAACATAGAGGGGTATACCGCGCTCGCTTCTGAACTGAGCGGCGACGAAAATATAATAGCCTTTTCCCCCCGCATGGCAACAGAGGGCATGATAGCCTCTGCAAACATTACAAGAGGCATCAACATAATAGGCATTTACCCTGAAAAAGAGGCCAGGGTATCAGGCCTGGACCGCAACATTGTCAGCGGCGATTATCTTGTGGCAGAAGACCGGAACAGAATAGTTGTTGGCATGAGTCTGGCAGAGAGGCAGAACCTTCGTCCCGGCTCAAGGGTGGTGCTCACCTTTCAGCAATATGACGGGGAACTTGTAGCAGAGGCCTTCAGGGTGGCAGGCATATATCAGACAGGAAATTCGCTCTGGGATGAAAACACTGTTTATATCAACACTGCCGACATAATAGCTCTGGCAGAGGGCACTGAACCTGTAAATGAGATAGCCATAATTGCAACAGATGCAGAGAAGGCTGTAGTGATGAGTGAAGAGTACTCTGCAAAACATACCGGGCTCTCGGTCCGTTCATGGCAGGAGATAGCCCCCGAGCTTAGCTACCTGCATGGCATGGCAGGCATAATGCTCCGCATAGTGCTGGGCATCATATTGCTGGCACTGGCTTTCGGTCTTGTAAACACTATGCTGATGGCCATCTTTGAGCGCGCCAGCGAGCTGGGGGTGCTCATGGCTGTTGGTATGGGCAAGCGTAGGATAGTTTCGATGATAATGCTGGAAACCGCCTTTCTCACCTTTTGCGGGGCCGTGACAGGCATGGCCGCCGGAGCCCTTCTGATAACTCTGACGGGCTTCACAGGTATAGATCTGGCGGTAGTAGGTGGCGACGCCCTCAATGAGTTCGGATTCCCTTCGGTAGTCTATCCCGCTCTCTCAGCAGATTTCTTCAGAGATTTAACAATACTTGTTGTTGTTACCGCGATTGGCACGGCACTATACCCCGCGTTAAAGGCTATAAGGCTTAATCCCGCCGAAGCCGTCAAAACAATATGATTACCAGAATACCGCTATTACGACACCCTCTGTACGGCTTCTGAAGTTTCGCACCGGTATTGTGCGTCCGTTAAAGTTGGCATACCATGTCTGCTCCTGCCCGGTAAACACCGGTATGTTGGCCCCCTGCAGGAAAGGCATGGCTGCGAATAGCGCTACCGGCTCGGCATCACCCTGCCCATCGCGACCATCATCAAAGCAGAAGAAAGATATCGAGGTGGCATTTTCTCCGGCAAGTTCCGGTGTTGATAATTCGAAATCATTAAGGAAGAGGTTGTCCCGGCCATGTATAACAGCCTGTGAAGAGGAGAAAATCGCTATTACGCCTGTCTCATCATCACTCGGCAGTCCTGCCAGCAGCATGCCTGCCATAGATACCGGCGGCGGGAAAGTTCGCAGGTAAACAAGAGGGTTATCCCTTACAAATGGCTCAAAATAGTAGTATAGATTCCTGAACCCCTGCCTCTCCGACCTGATATGGAACATGTAGTTGGTTTCAGGTTCCACCTCAACAGGCCCCCAGTTGCCAGACTCCGGAATGGTAAAAGAGGCAACAGGTTCTCCGTCGCTATTGCCGTCACTACCGGCCACATAGAGATCTACCGTCACACCTGTTGCCGGCTGATTGGTACCAAGCGTAACAGCACGGCCACCTATTCTTATTCTGTCCGATCCGGTTATGGTTGTTACAGAGGGTGGCTCACCATAAAAAAAGCGGTACATCTCTGCAAAAGCGTCTGCCGATGTTGCAACTTCATAGTGGTCTGCACCCTCAAGAATAACATTTTGGGCCCCCGGTATATCACCACCCCTCACAACCATATCGGCATCGGAATAGATATTGAGAGTAGGCACAGAGCCATCAGGACCTGCGGGAGCCCTCTGGGCGCCGCTGCCAATGTGCACATAAGAGATAACTGTTGCAGCCCTCTCTGGCGACGACAGGTAGCTGTATGCCCTTCCTCCACCCGCTGAGTGGCCTACCAGGTGAACACCGGTGCCGCCTGTAAGGGTTAGAACCGAATCGACAAAACTCTTTAGCATTGCATTGCCGTCACCGCCTCTTCCCATGCTGTTCCAGTCATAGGCAAACAGCTTTCCGGCAGGAACCCCGTTAGAGGTGAAACGCTGAACCTGAGAGGCCCAGGTGTCACCACTGCCAAGAAAGCCATGTATAAAAATTACCGGAGCAAACCTGTAGCCGGGAGATGATGCATCAGAACTGGCCCCGCTCTTCGGGGCAGAATACAACATAGCGACACAACTCAGAAGGAGCACCGGAACTATTATATACAATTTCACTCTTTTAGCCATAGTAAAGATGTTTTTGTCTGTTGTAACTCAGCTGCAATATAGATAAAAAAGCTCGCCTCCATCGCATGAAAAGTGGTTGTGGCTGTGCTATCAATAAGGAAGAGCCTTCAATAAGGGTAACCCTTTTGATATACTACTGCTACATAACTCTGTCTCCCAACAGTAGAAGCCCTTAAAATATGCTTCTAGCTAAAAGACCTGCCACCAGAGAAATGGCAATTATCAGAACATAGAGGGCAATCACCACTATGGTACACAATACCCACAAGCTTGTAGCAGGATTTCTGCTGTTTCATGGAGTTTTCAAGCAGTGTGCTGTCATTTAGATGTACAGCCTCACGGGCATATGTGGAAAACCTGTAGAGGTAAGTCGCAATAAAGAAGTAAACTACAGCCATAGGAATGTATAGCACCATTACCAAAACCAGTGAAAAGGGTACTGGAATGGTTCCCGTTCCCATCCCCAAACCAAAGACCCCTGCAATTAGCATAAAGAGTCCTGCCAATACCATAATTCCGGCGGCAATATAACCTATTATCGCCAGGAATTTGCCCCATTTTGCTGTTTCGGTCAGATAGTTACAGCTAATCTGGGTAAGGACGATGCTTCGCCCTGTTTCATCTTGTTTCTCAACATCTTTCATAGTTCAGGCTTTTATTGGTACGCAATGCTAAAAGTAGGAAATATTTGTAACACAAGGGCCTTCGCTTCCGATTTGTCGAATTCTAAAAATCAGCCCGGACTGCTGTACCCTTCGGGACTGAGCTATTGGGAAGCGGTTAAGGGCAATAATCTGTCTTCCGCGCTGCAGGCAGGTAGCTGGCAGAGAGCCGAAGAGGCTTCAGGCATTAGGGGCTGCAAATTATCAGAGAAGCTCTATCCCTTCAGATGCAAGTCTGCCTCTCTCCTTCTCCGGCCATAAGCCGGCCTGAACCTCGCCAATATGCCGCTTGCCCAGTAGCAGCATGGCGAGGCGAGAC
>SLNP01000132.1 GCA_007132995.1 Bacteroidales bacterium
CCTCTTGTCGGGTATATAGGGTTGGGACCAGCAGAGTGTCTTGTGAGTCGTGTGGTCAGGCTGAACATATTGGAGACGCCATTTTTAAAGAGAAACCTGAACACCTCATAGTTATTGAGGCTGTATCTCTGATAACTGGCCTCCAGGTTAACTGAGAAGAAGTCGTCGGGCCATACCAGCCGTTTACCAAACCCAACACTTCCACCGTCTATTATCATCGACTGCCGGTTATCCTCTCCCCTTCTCTGTCCGTTGGTCATAATAGAGCGGTAAATGGAGGTTGTAAGTGTATTGGGCTTGGTTCCCCCGAGCCAGGGCTCCATGAATGATATGCTGTAAGACTGATATATCCGGCCGTTTGACTGCGCCCTGATACTGAGAGACTGTCCATCGCCCGACGGATATGGTCTCCATGCCGACGGGTTAAAAAATTCACGCATGGCAAAGTTGTTGAACCTTACCCCCACCGTTCCAACCAGCATACCGGCACCCCAGCCACCCGATATCTCAAACTGGTCATTAGCCTGCTCTTCCAGTTCATAGTGAAGATCTACTGTACCGGCAGCAGGATTGGGAATCGGTTGCGGATTGATCTGTTCGGGGTCGAAATGGCCAAGAACGGCAAGCTGGCGCGCTGACCTTATTATTCGCTCCTTGCTGAAGAGGTCGCCTGGAAGCGTATATAGTTCCCTTCGTGCTACATGCTCATTTGTACGGCTGTTACCGCTTATAATAATATTGTTCAGATAGGCCTGGTCGCCCTCATATATCCGAACCTGAATATCGATAGAGTCACCGTCAATACGGCTCTCAACAGGTGTCACATTCGAAAAGAGATAGCCGTTATCGAGGTAGAGTGATCCAACGGCATCCTCATCATGCCTGAGTCTGGATTCAATAAGGGTGGGATTATATACAGCCCCCCGCTCTATACCAAAAACCTCTTCCAGATCTTCGGTTGAGTATTTGCTGTTGCCTATCCACTCAATGTCTCTCAGGTAGTAGCGTTTACCCTCATCAACCTTTATATCGAGAGCCACCCTGTCTTCTGACACTATGTAAAGGGAGTCCGATATTATCTCAAAGTCTCTGAACCCATTCTCATTATAGAACTCTGCAAGCCGTCTCTTATCCTCCCTGAAGCTTTTTTCTACAAATCTGGAGGCCTTGAATATATTCCAATCGCGTTGCCGGGTATCTTTCATTACCCTTCTCAGCCTTCGCTGCGAAAACTCTTCGGCACCAATAAAGTTGATCTCAGATATCCTTACCCGCTCGCCCTTGTCAATATCTATTGTAAGAATTATGCCATTGGGGTTATCGGGATCGTCTCTCTGTAAAAAGAGTATCTCCGGGTGGAGAAAGCCCTTGTCTATGAAGTAGTTTTCAATAATATTTTCAGTACTGTTTATCATATGGGAGGTGATCTGTGTACCGGTTACAAGATTAATTGCATCGGTAATATCCTGTATCTCACCCCTGCGCACACCGGTTATATTGAACTGCGACAACCTGGGTCTCTCGGTAAGCTCTATATTGATATAGGCATTCTGCCCCTCTGTTCTCTCAAGCGTTATTCGCACATCGGCAAACAGTCCCTGTCCCATAAGCCTTTTTACGGCATCTGTAAATGCGTGTCCGGGAATTTCGACCCGCTGACCTGTTCTCAGTCCCGACAGTCCTATCAGGGCGTTCGCGTCAAGGAACTGCACTCCTGAAACTGTAATACCTGCCAGCACATATTCACGGGAGTCACCGTAGTTAACAACCTCAAGCCTCTCCTGGGCATTACTATTCATTGCCGGGGCAAGCAATACTGCTGCAACGGCTATAAAAAAAGACAACTCTCTTATTTTCAGCATATATAATCTCACTTATTATCTGACAACTGCTCACTTGTAAGGCCAAAGCGTCTCTCCCGTTTCAGGTAGTCGGCTATGGCCATATAATAATCATCCCTGCCAAAATCGGGCCAGAGGGTCTCTGTAAAATAGAGCTCCGTATAGGCAACCTGCCAAAGCAGAAAATTGCTAAGTCGCAGTTCACCACTTGTCCTGATAAGGAGTTCAGGATCGGGAATCCCGGAAGTGCCAAGATAGCTCGAAAAGAGCTTCTCGTCTATATCTGACAGATCTGTGAGGCCCCGGCTCACATCACGGCTTATCGCCTTTGCGGCCTCTGCCATTTCCCACCTTGAGCTGTAGCTCAGTGCCACTATAAGATGCATCCCGGTTGCTCCGGCAGTGAGCTCCACTGTATCCTGGAGACGCAGTCTGACATCTTCTGTAAGGCGGCCTACATCTCCTATTACGGACAATTTCATATTGTTCTCTACCAGAGTTTTGGTCTCATCGTTCATAGACTTAACCATGAGACCCATCAGGGCGTCTATCTCGTCATCGGGCCGGTTCCAGTTCTCTGTTGAGAAGGCATAGAGAGTCAGGTAGCCGATACCAATCTCAGCAGATGCCTCAATCACCTCTCTTACGGCTCCGGCTCCCTGCCTGTGACCGTAAATACGGTTCTCTCCCCTCTGCTTTGCCCACCTGCCGTTACCATCCATTATGATGGCTATGTGGCGGGGTAAATCGTCTCTTCCTTTTATCTCACTAAGGGTCATCTCTACTCTCAACAGTTTTGGTCAATCCGGACTACCAATAAGCCGGACAGTCGGTAAAACGGCTATACATCTTCCAGGTAAAAGATATGCCGGCAAAGGTATACCAGTCATTATTATGCGTCCACATCCTCTCGTCCTGATGAATGGGTGTGACAAGGCCGTCAAAGTTATCATAAAATGTTTTACGAAAACCATACTCAATCTCCAGACCGAGGTTTCTGCGGAAATTCAACTTAAAACCGGCAGATAAAGGTATTACCGGAGTATTGGTAAAGACCTCGGTATCTATAAAGGATACCGCTATACCTCCTGCAATGTAAGGGGTATAGCTAATGCTCCTTGAGTCGGTTGTATATGGAAAAAAATTAAACTCAAACATCACGGCCATCTCTCCGGTATAGCCCGAGAAAGAGTGATTCCTTACGAGCTGAAAATCGTTGTCTGCCAGGGCGTCATCACCACTAAGACGACCTGCCATAAGTGAGGCTCTGATTGCCTGTCGCGGATGGAGATTGTAACGGTAAAAAATGGCACCTGCCGGACCGGGCAGATGCAGAAGATCGCCCCTGTTCAGGTCTCCTATATAGGTGGTAACCCCCCCGGAAACACCCCAGTCAGCATTTCGCTGGGCTTTCACAGCCGGCATCAAAAGAGTTAAGGCTATTAAGAGGAGCAGTCGCTTATGCATTTCCAAAACATATAACAAGTTAGTCTATTCCCTGTATTACAGTACAGCCATCCGTTCAGCGTCACATATGCCGTGACATTTCAGTTCCCTTAAAACCCCTTGCTGCATCGGCTATACCGTTACATAGCGCAGAGGCCTCCACCATACAAGGGGAGGGGGTTCAGGAGATTTAAACGGCATATCAATACCATTATTGTTATCTGGTGGCAAACTATTTAGCCACAGACCCTTCCTTCTGCAACCGCCTTACCCGACCGCAAAGATAGAAATCATTTCTGAATGGATAAAGAGAGGTTCGCCTTCAGTTACGCTTATCTGCCCCCCACATAAGCTTGGTTCGAAGGGTACTGAAGAAATCGCTCCCTTCAGGTACTATGGTAGCGAGCTTCTCAGATGGCTGCCTGATAGTTATCCCGTTCGAAAAGGGCAGTTTTGTCCAGCGGAAGTCACAGGTTACAAGATACTCTCTGCCCCTGCCTTCGACAACCATATTGACAGTACTGCTGCCGGCAACGACTATTGGCCTGATTGTAAGGTTATGGGGAGATATGGGTGCTATTATTATACTGGTATCTTCCGGGCTTAGAATAGGTCCTCCAACGCTCAGATTGTAGGCTGTAGATCCGGTGGCTGTACTTATTATGAGCCCGTCTGCCCAGTAGGTATTCAGATGCACACCATCAATATAAACCCGTATGGTTATCATATTGAGGTCCGACTTCTGAACTGTTATCTCGTTGAGAGCATAGGCGCTCTTATCTCCGAAAAGAGCGGCTGGCTCCTCACTCTTCAGCAGCGCCCTTTTCACTATTCTGTATCTGCCCCCGAAGAGCATATCTATTGCCATGGCTACATCTTCGCCCGGTATATTGGCAAGAAAACCAAGTCTGCCTGTATTAATACCTGCAACAGGAATACCGTACTCCCTGACCCTCAGCATGGTCTCCAGAAAGGTCCCATCACCACCCACGCTCAGTACCAGGTCGGGAGGTGGTGAAAGCGCGCCTATATCTCCGAACCGCTTCATATTACCACTGTGGCAGAGGGGTACGCCCGATGATTTTTCAAATAGAAAGAATTCAACCCCCTTCGAGTATAGCAGTTCCGCAAGCTCTTTCAGAGAGGCCAGGGTTCTTTCGTCTGAGTTCTGGCTGAAAATGGCGATCCTTTTAAACATAGCCTTCGGTTCGGTTAGGTGTCCAGAAATCTGATAAAATTATCGAATCTGTCGGAGTAGAAATCGCTTAGGGAGTCCTCCTCCGAAAGCCAGCTTCTCACCTCATAGCCATACCTCTCAAAGGTTCTGATAACGGGTGTAATAGTCATTGTATTGAGTTTAATTGTCACCTCCAGCGTTGTGGAATCGGTTGGCGATGTAATATAGCAACTAATAATCTTTGCGTTATTACTCTCAACTATCTGTGCTATCTGTGAGAGTGAGTAGTCATGCTGAAGAACCTCCAGAACCACTATACCACCCGGCGAGGCCAGTCCTGATATTCCTGCCATGTAGTTTATCAGCTCTGCCGAAATCACGCAACCCTTATAGTGATTGTTCTTGTCCAGAACGGGAACCACCGACAAATTCATTCTTGCGGCCAGTCCTATCACATCAAAAATATGGCTGTCAGTATTGACAAACGGGTTAAAGGCAGAGAGTTTATGGTTACCGACAGGCTCAGACAGCTGGTTCATGTCATATATATCACTATCTGAAATAAGGCCAAGAAAGTCCTGATTATTCACTATTGGCAGATGCGAAATACGGAAAATCTCCATCCAGTTAAGAGCAGCCTGTCCGGTATCTGAAGTTCTTAGCGGCGGAATCACCTCTGATATAAGGTCTTTTGCTACCATAGTACATTTTGTTGCATGCAACTGCGATTTCCAACAACTAAAGTAGTAAAAAAAGTTTGCAATCACCCTTCTCAGAAAGGTTCGGAGAGAATCAACCGTTTCGCCTCCTGCCGCAGAGAGATATTCTTACCCATTTTTTGTTACTTTTGCCCTGTTGCGGGGCACTGCACTATTCGCCCCCCCTTCACACTACAGAACCAGAGCTATGTCAATGACAAAATTAAGCGTCAACATCAACAAGATTGCTACCCTCAGAAATGCAAGAGGGGGTAACATACCGGATGTAACCCTGGCAGCATCGCTTTGTCAGGATTTTGGTGCCGATGGAATTACAGTACATCCACGGCCCGACCAGAGACATATCCGTTTCACCGACCTGTATGAGATAAAGAGCCGCATTAAGACTGAGTTCAATATTGAGGGAAACCCCACCGAAGAGTTTATCAAGCTGGTTCTCGATGTAAAACCAGATCAGGTAACGCTTGTTCCCGATGCTCACGACGCGTTGACCTCGAATGCCGGGTGGGATACCGTTAAGCACCGCTCTTTTCTCAAAGAGGTAGTTGAGCGGTTTCGTGAGCAAGGTATAAGAACCTCGATATTTGTTGACACCAATATAAGCAACATAGAGAGTGCTGCACTTACAGGAGCAGACAGGGTAGAGTTGTACACCGAGCCCTACGCCCATTACTACCCCTCTTCGCCGAAAGATGCCGTAGAGCCATTCGTCGCTGCGGCCAGGGCGGCCAGAGATGCCGGACTCGGCTTAAATGCCGGGCATGACCTCAATCTCGACAATCTCAGCTTTCTGGCTTACTCCATCCCATGGCTTCAGGAAGTATCAATAGGGCATGCACTTATATCCGATGCGCTTTACATAGGGTTGCAGAGGGCAATTTATGAATACAGAGAGGCCCTGAGGAAAAACAGTTAATCACACCTATTGTCCCCTATATGAGTCTCTATTTCAAAAAGATGGGAGACGGCCCGCCACTTGTAATAGTGCATGGCCTATATGGTTCTTCCGATAACTGGATCTCCATTGCCCGCTCCCTCTCATCACACTACACTATCTACATTCCCGACATGAGAAATCACGGCCGCTCACCCCATAGTGAAGTGCACACATATGAAGCGATGTCGGCAGATATAGAAGAGTTTGCTGCAAGTGAGTTTCCGGGCAGGAAGTTTATCCTGGCCGGACACAGCATGGGAGGAAAGGTTGCAATGCTGTTTGCCATGAGGAATCCTGAACTGGTCAATGCTCTTGTGGTTATAGATATATCTCCATTCGGTGATATTGGGCAAGAGAGTTCAGTATCCGGGTTCCACCTCAGGCTACTTAAGGCGATAATATCGTGCAGGCCCGGAAAGGCTGACGTCAGAGATGATATAGCGGTTTATATGGATGATGTGACAGGAAGCAGCCGAACTACAAAGTTTATTCTTAAAAATCTATATCGCACAGAAGAGGGCAGGCTGGCATGGAGGCTTAATGCGCAGGCGCTGCATGACAACCTCGAAAACCTGATGGGTGGTATTGCAGAAAGGGGAAGGGTGACCGGCCCTGTTACCGGATTTCCTGTACTCTTCATCAGAGGCGGACTGTCTGACTATATGCCTGTGGAAGATATCGATGAGAGCAGAAAACTCTTCCCTTCCCTGACTATAAGGACAATTGAGGATGCGGGACACTGGCTTCACTCAGAAAAGCCGGAAGAGCTGATAAACGCGATAGGCGAGTTTCTGGAATGCAACTGTTAAGAGTGACAGAGCCGCGGGGTGCCGGTTCAATCAGTTACCGGAACGCTGTTATAGACTCAATATCATCATCTGAAACCATCTCCCTTCCTGTAATTCGGGCAAATAGTCTTGCCACGGCGACCACATCCTTTTCGCAATAGCGCGCTATACGCTCAATATCTCTATCCTCCCAGTATACCCTGCCCACCATACTACCATCTATGTCATCTTTCGGTGCAGGAATACCAAGTATCTCTGAAAGAAGTGCCAGCGAGGCATATGACCGGTAATCTCCAAAGCGCCAAAGCTCCATTGTATCGAGCACCTTTACCTCCCAGGGTTTCTTTCCGGCGTTATTAAGCAGATCGGGAACCCTCATCCCGTTTATCAGAATACGCCTCGCGATATAGGGAATATCAAACTCACGGATATTATGTCCGCAGAGCCAGGGGTCTTTTCTCGATGACCATCGTGACGCCATAGAGGCGAACTCTCCCAGCAGCTGCTTCTCGTCATCACCATAAACCGATTTAACCCTGAATCTGCTACCTGAGTGATACCCTGCTGAAATACAGACCACCTTCCCAAACTCAGCATATAGCCCGGCCCTTTCAAAAAGCTCTTCGGGGGTCTCGTCATCTCTCTTCAGGCCCTTTGCCTTTTTTTCCCAAAGCTCTTTCATCTGATCTGTCATCTCAGCATGAGATGAGACGGCAGGTGCCGTCTCAATATCAAGGAAAAGAATATCATCACTGTTAACCTCTATCGCCATATCAGTCAGTCTCCTCTTTTTGTTATACAATTATAATTAAGGCGTATCACAATTATCACAGCCAGCCATAAAAACGGCTGCGCACCTCCGTTAAATAGAGGGGCGCTCTCTTTAGCCAAGTCAGACACAGGCATACAAGACTAAAAACTCCTTGCCATAAGATCTATGTCGGGTCTCCATCCGGTTCCTGTCAGAATCAGACCTGTCTGCTCATGTATCAGAGGCATAAAGGCATCTCTTATCAATTGCCCGCAGGGGTCACAACTATGCCACATATTTATTGTACTTTTGCACCATTGCGGAGAGATCAAAAATACTCTTTTTTTACTGCCGGCAAAAGGCACTCCCCGCCCTTAAAAATGCAAATCCATTATGCACGATCTTTATCCACTTCGTTTTACGCCTATACTTAAAGAGAGAGTATGGGGAGGAAAGAGGTTAGGGAACGATCTGGGAAAGAGTATCCCTTCTGCCTCAACCATAGGTGAGAGCTGGGAAATATCCGGTATGGAGGGTTACGAATCGGTAGTCTCCAACGGCTTCCTGAGCGGCAATAACATCAACGAACTTGTTGAGGTATATATGGGCGACCTGG
Organism: Bacteroidales bacterium; assembly: GCA_007132995.1. Taxonomy (GTDB): domain Bacteria; phylum Bacteroidota; class Bacteroidia; order Bacteroidales; family VadinHA17; genus SLNP01. The sequence continues at coordinate 8,276 of SLNP01000132.1, forward strand.
TTGGCGAGCAGATATATGAACGATATGGAGATGAATTTCCTCTTCTTGTAAAACTTATAGATGCGAGTCGCAATCTCTCAGTGCAGGTGCATCCCGATGACAAGATGGCAGCCGAAGAGCATCATGCATTTGGCAAGACTGAGTTATGGTACATAATGGAGGCAGAGGAGGGCGCCTCACTCTTTTGCGGATTCAGAGATGGAGTTACCAGAGAGCACTACCTTGATGCAGTAAGTTCAGGTACCATTGAGTCGCTTCTCAACAGAATCACTGTAAAGAGTGGAGAGTGGCTCTTCGTACCTGCCGGAATGGTTCACTCTATCGGGAAGGGCATTCTGCTTGCCGAAATACAGCAGCCGTCAGACATCACATACCGGATATATGACTGGGATAGAGGCGATGGTCCCACCCCTGGCAGGGAACTCCACACCGGACTTGCTGAAAAGGCTATTGACTTCAACCTGATTGGAGAGAAAGGGGTCAGGCTGCCGGGCGACAGCCGTGATGTGATTACCATAGCTGACAACAGATATTTCAGGGCCTCAATAGTAACTGTTAACGATATAATGAGAAGGGAGTATGCCCTTCTTGACTCATTCGTGGCAATATTGTGCACCCGCGGAAAGTTGAGGGTTGAGTCGGCAGAGGCTTCAGAGACTTTAAACAGGGGTGAATCACTGCTGCTGCCGGCAACCTCAGAGAATGCTCTTTTCACCCCTGTTTCCGGAGGGTGTGAGTTTTTGGAGATCTCTGTTCCCACCGGTGACTCACAATAATTACTGCTGGCGGGTGGCAGTTATCATGGTTTTTCTATTTTTACTTCTGAAAATGGCATAACCACAGAGTATTCTACTTAATCAAAAACAGAGTATTATGAGAACTTCCATACTATTGATAGTGGCAGTTGCATCCCTCTCATTGACGGGCTGCAAATACTTCAGCCAGCGACTCAACAAAGAGGAGCCTGTGGTGATAGATTACAATGATCCCGAGTTTACCGGCGTCAAGCCCTACTATGAAGAGGGCCATCTGGTGAGGGAGGCGAGCTATGTAGGTGGTGTACGCAATGGTCCGACTACAACCTATTACAGAGGTACCGACCGTATAAGGCAAATAATAAACTATCGTAACGGTTTGCGGCATGACACAGCCAAATGGTTCTATGAAGATGGCCACCTTTTCAGGATCACCCCCTATGTTAACGACACCATTCACGGCACCCAGATACAGTATTACCGGAGTGGGAGGCCCAGAACCAAAATACATTTTGAGAACGGACTAAGAGAGGCCAGACTGGAGGAGTTTCATGACGGCAGGGGCAAGATAGAGAGAGATGTCAATATCACCTACAGAGTTGTTGACGATTATGAAGAGGGATACATCTACACCATTCATGCCACTATAGATCACCCCTCCTATCGCGTAACCTTCTACCGTGGCGGTCTTGCAGATGGTCGTCTTTTTGATCCCAACAGGGTACAGAGAATCTATATGTCGGACAGGACCGCCACCATACAGCTGCACCGGAGCAGAGGAACCAACAGGGGGTATATAGATATAATCGCAGAATACATTACCCCATTTGCCAACAGAGATTACATACACAAACGAATACCACTACCATACAGAGACATGAATTAACCGGAAGGTAGAGGCAGCTCTGATTTAAACGGCTGCTTAACCGGCTAATTGCCTGACCAATGGAACAGGCTCCAAACTGAGTGATATGAATATAGTATCGGCAAACTACATCAGCAGCGCCGTATCGATAGATGGGTGTCCCCCCGGAAATATCCCCGAGTTTGCCTTTATAGGCAGATCTAATGTGGGTAAATCATCGCTTATAAACATGATAACAGGTCGTCCCCGTCTGGCAAAGACATCCTCGTCGCCGGGAAAAACCAGAACCATTAACCACTTCCTGATAAATGAGAGCTGGTATTTGGCAGACCTGCCGGGCTATGGTTACGCCAAGGTTTCAAAAAAGATGAGAGAGAAGTTCAGCAGCTTTATAGAGGAGTATCTTGTAAAGAGAGAGAGTATGATGGCCCTCTTTGTATTGATAGATTCCAGGCATGGGCCTATGGAGCAGGATATGCGTTTTATGGAGAGGCTTGGAGAGAGGGGAATTCCTTTTGTCAGGGTGTTTACAAAAAGTGATAAAGTACCATCCCGTATCGTAAAGAGGAACATAGAGGAGCACAACAACGAGATGCTTAAGGTATGGGAGGAGTTACCGGCAACATTTGTCACATCATCAAAAAGTGGCAGGGGGCGTGAAGAGATACTCAACCTTATAGAAGAGACACGAAAGCTATTTCAGGGTTCTTCATAATTCCTATTTTTGCTGATTGCATACAGAGTCTATTCAGAGAGAAATAAACTATATTTTAAGTCAAAAAAGAGAGAGATGATCGGGAAAGCACCTATTAAGATCTTTTCATGCAGGAGTTCAAGATACCTTGCAGAGAGAATTGTCGAAGAGATGGGATTAAGCCTTGGTAACAGCTCTTTGACAGAGTTCTCAGACGGTGAATTTCAGCCCAGTTTTGATGAGTCGGTAAGAAACTGCATGGTATTCATTGTACAGTCAACCACGCCACCTTCTGATAACATCATGGAGTTGCTCCTGATGATAGATGCAGCCAAGAGAGCCTCGGCATACAAGGTTATAGCGGTAATACCGTACTATGGTTATGCCAGACAGGACAGGAAAGACAAGCCCAGAGTATCTATCGGGGCAAAACTGACCGCCGATCTTTTGAGTGCAGCAGGTGTTGACAGGATAATAACCATGGATCTGCATGCAGATCAGATACAGGGGTTCTTCAACTTCCCTGTCGATCACCTCTTCTGTTCAGCGCTATTCACTGAATATATTAAAGGGCTTGGACTGTCAGATATTACCATTGCGGCCCCGGATATGGGAGGATCGAAGAGGGCCAACGCCTATGCGGGGCATCTTGAAACCGAGCTGGCGCTCTGCTATAAGATTAGGAAAAAGCCCAATGTGATTGAAGAGATGTCTGTAATAGGTGAAGTGTCGGGAAGAAATGTCATAATAATAGATGATATGGTTGATACTGCAGGCACACTGGCATACGCGGCTAAAATGCTTAAGGATAGGGGGGCAGCCAGCGTGAGAGCCCTTGCGACCCATCCGGTGCTCTCCGGAAACGCGATTGAGAAGATTGAGGCGTCACCACTTCTGGAGCTTGTTGTATCGGACTCCATACCCCTTAAGGCAGTATCACCAAAGATAAAGGTACTATCCATAGCAGGGCTGTTTGCCCGTACCATTGAAGCTGTCTACAGCAATAAATCTATCAGTGACAGCTTTGTATTTTAAACCCTTTGTGATATATTTGCACGCCATTTTTTGATAACTACTAATGTGTAATGGGGGGGCGGAGTATGGCGACCGGCCCTGAGTAACACAACCAGGCAGGCAGACCGGCCTCTTCACAATGAGAGAAGAGATTTCAGGTGTCTCAACCCGGAAAAAAAGTAAAACAGATGAAATCGATTGAGATCAACGGTCAGTTAAGAAAAGAGACCGGCAAGAGCGAAACCAGAAAATTAAGGAAGAGTGAGAATGTGCCCTGTGTACTTTACGGAGGTGAAGAGGTGATCCATTTTTACGCCCACAAGAACAGCTTCAGGGATATTGTTTACACCTCCGATGTATTTCTCATCACTTTTGACATAGAGGGAAAGAGAATAAGGGCCACCCTTAAAGATATTCAGTTCCACCCTGTAACTGACGAGATACTTCATATAGACTTTATTGAGGTCATTGACAACAAACCTATAACAATAAACATCCCGGTCAGACTATCAGGTGTTTCTCCTGGTGTCAAGGGTGGTGGAAAGCTCAGGTTCAGAACAAGAAGTCTTAAAATAAAAGGCATTGCAGACAGCATACCCGAGTGCATCAATGTCGACATCTCGAATCTCCATATTGGTGATTCCGTAAAAGTTGAAGATCTTGATCTGGAAGGTTTAAATATTCTCTCACCCCAGACTCTCCTTATTGTCAAGGTAGTTACCGCACGCGGAATACAGGCAGATGAAGAGGAAGAGGAGGAAGAAGGAGAAGAGGGTGATACCGGAGAAGGTGAAGGGCAGGAGGCTTCCGAAGAGAAATCTGACGAGTAGTCTACTTCCCTGCGTACCACCTGCTTGTCCTCTGGCAAACACCAATTTACTGTATCTCTCAAAGAGAGCCTTCCCTTATGTCGGCTTCTCATTAGTCCGGTAGCTGTATAGATCTGTATGCCGATAATCTTCAGCCGGGTCACTCCCGGCAGGAATAGGTAAAAAAATGATAAGATGACCTACCTGATTGCAGGATTGGGCAATTTCGGAGACAAGTACCATAATACCAGGCACAACATCGGTTTTATGGTTCTGGATTCGCTGGCTTCCAATTCAGGTATAAGCTTTGAAGACGGCCGCTATGGGTTTACCGCCACACTCCGTTACAGAAGCCGCAATTACATACTCCTGAAGCCCTCCACCTACATGAATCTTAGTGGTCGTGCTGTTGACTACTGGCTTAAAAAGAGGAAGGTTCCCATAGAGAACCTGCTTGTGGTAGTTGACGACATAGCGCTGCCGGCGGGATCCTTCAGAATGAGGTTAAAGGGGGGGAGTGGCGGGCACAACGGGCTTGCCAACATCTCTTCGGTTTTGGGCACAGACAACTACGCACGCATAAGGGTTGGTATAGGCAACGGCTTTGCCAGGGGTAGTCAGAGCCGTTTTGTTCTTGACCAGTTTACCCCCGCCGAACTTCAGGCAACAGAGCCATCTATAAAGATTATAGCGGAGATGATAAAAAGCTTTGGAACCATTGGGGCAGAGCTGACAATGACAAAATACAACGCCATTGGCAAAAGGGGTGCGGCCGACAGTGGTGATGAAGATCTAAATGGGAGTATCGATGGACTCATCCCGTGAGGTAAGGGCAGACAAATTTTTATGGGCTGTACGGATTTTTAAAACCCGCTCGGCTGCGGCAGAGGCCTGTCGTAAAGGGAGGGTTGAGATAGAGAATCAGGCCATAAAGCCTTCAAGGGTTATAAAGGTCGGCGATCTTTTAACTATCAGAAAGATGCCTGTGAGGTACAGCTACAGGGTCAAAGATATTACAGAGCGGAGGGTCTCTGCCAGGCTGGCAGAAAATTTCATCGAAGACCTTACCCCGGAAGAGGAGCTAGAGAAATTACTTGTATCGGGAATGATATCCGGTTACTCTACCCGACAGAGGGGTCGTGGAAGACCCACAAAGAGAGAGAGGAGAGATCTTGACAGCCTCCACCGCGACCTTTTTGATGATCAGGAGTGAGACTCTCTACTTTTTTCATATCTTCCCACTCTGCAGGAATCTGTTAGTTTAACTACATATCATCAACATCTGTCTGTAATGTCTGAAGCGTTGGCAGTTCTTGATACCATTGACCTCAACTTTTCGCAGGAGGGGTTGCTGGTACTCAACATCACAATAGCGTTTATCATGTTTGGGGTGGCACTGGGTATCAGGCTAAGAGATCTCAAAGAGGTCTTTACAAAGCCGGTTTCAGTAATTACCGGTTTTGTGTCACAATTCATGATGCTCCCTTTTATCACCTTTCTGATTGTAGTGCTGTTCCGCAGCCAGATAACCCCTACTGTGGCACTGGGTATGATACTTGTTGCCTCCTGCCCCGGCGGCAACATATCCAACTTCATGAGCAGTCTTTCAGGAGGTAATGCTGCCCTGTCGGTAGGAATGACAGCGATAGCAACGATGGGTGCCATCATACTTACACCCCTCAACTTCGCTCTTTACGGAGGGCTATTCATTGAGATATATCAGGCTGGTGAAGTCTCTACCCTGCTCAGGCCACTAAAAATTGATCCGGTAGAGATGTTCAGAACTGTATTGATATTGCTGGGCATACCATTAGTCGCCGGTATGGTATTCAACAAGAGGTTTCCCTCTTTTACCGGCAGGATAATGAAGCCTATGCAGGTTCTCTCTGTTATACTCTTTATCGCCATGGTAGTGGTGATGTTCAGAAACAATTATGACTATTTCCTGAAATATATAAAGTTCATCTTCATAATAGTATTTATTCATAACGCCATTGCCTTCCTTACCGGCTATTCACTCTCTTCGGTTACCCGAAGGCCCCGTGCTGACAGAAGGGCTATAACCATAGAGACCGGTATTCAGAACTCAGGTCTGGGGCTTGTGCTTATATTCAACCCCAGAATATTTCCTGAAGATCTGGAGGTTGGCGGAATGGCATTTATTGCGGCATGGTGGGGAATATGGCACATATTGTCCGGACTCACGCTGGCAGGTCTGCTGAGCAGAGTGCCGTTGCCAAAGAGAGATAACGGCAAGTCATCTGATTATAAAGATGGCAAAGTTGTGCCGTCTGCCGCCTCTGCAAAAGGGTAAAAGAGAGGTAAATATATGGGAAAGAGGAATATTGAGAGGTTCTCGGCAGGATATGCTTTGTTGAAGATGGTTGCAAGGTTCTGGCACAACCATCTGTTTTACCGCAAGGTAATAGTTAAGGGCAGGGAGAATATCGACTACAGCAGGCACAACATATTTGCACCAAACCATCAGAATGCGCTTATGGATGCGATGGCTGTCATCTGCACCACCAGGGGGCAGATGGTATTCCTGGCCCGGTCGGACATATTCCGGAAGAGGGTTATTGCCTCGTTGCTATACTTCCTTAAAATACTTCCTGTATACAGGATAAAAGATGGTTATGACACCCTGCGGCTGAACGATGAGATCTTCAGAAAAACCATCGATGTAATAGAGAACAAAAACGGCATAGGAATTCTTCCTGAGGGGAACCACCATGGAGAAAGGCGGCTCAGAACTCTCAAAAAGGGGATATGCCGTATCGCATTCAGTGCTGAAGAGATTAGTGGCGGAACTCTCGATATGCAGATAGTGCCGGTGGGGCTCGACTATTCTGACTACAGTGGGTTCAGAGAGGTATTGACTGTCATATACGGAGAGCCTATCTCCATATCCGGTCTAACAGAACTCTACAGGCGTAACCCTGCAAAGGCTCTCAATGAGCTCAGGGACAAGATCGCCGATGCACTCAAGGGTGTTATGGTGCATATTGATGCCGGAGATGATTACGAGGCCATCAATGAGTTTACCAAAATAGTTAATGCGCCCTATCAGGAGGAGATAGAGTATACCAGACTTGAGAGAGACCGGGACCTCGTCAATAACCTGAATAATCTCAAAGAGAGCGATTCACCCCTGTACAGAAAAATTTGCGATATGTCAGAGGAAGCGGCGAAAATAGCCGGCGATATAGGGGTAGATTACGAAGTTGTAAGGAATAAGGCATCAGGGGTTATGTCGCTGATAGCAAGGTCAGCGGCACTCTTTATTACCTCGCCCCTCTTTCTGGTCGGGGCTATTCTGAACTACCCCTTCTACCGCCTTTCTGAGTTACCCCTTAAGAAGATTGCAGACAGGCAGTTTCACAGCTCTGTACAATATGTGGTATCGCTGTTCACCGCTATAGTGGTCACGCCCCTGCTTGCCATACCTTTGCTTATCCTTGTAGAGCCGTGGTGGCTTGGTCTCATCATTTTTGTTTCGGTTCCTCTGACCGGCATTGCTGCCTGGAACTGGAAGAGAGTATTTATGTTTACACGAGGGCTTGTCAGGAGATATCGCTATATAAGGCAAAAGGAGAGCAGGTATGCCCGACTGGAAGAGATAGTTGGCATTCTTGACCGGGTGGCAGAGTCGATCCGTAAAGAGGGTCGCGGTTAAGATATCTGTATTATCAACAAGGAGTGAAATATGAAAAGATTTGAAGGAAAGAGAGTGTGGGTTACAGGAGCCTCTTCCGGCATAGGAGAGGCCATAGCCTCAATATTGCTGGGCAGCGGAGCTACTGTGGTTGCCTCATCCAATGAAGAGGCAAGGCTAAGTGAGATCAGAGACTCTCTCTCTCCGGAAGAGGCCCTCCGATATATACCTGCACCTTTCGATCTTGAGCAGAGTGATGGCATGGCAGATATAGTCAGTGAGGTAACAGATAGTACAGGGGCAATAGATCTTCTGATATGTGTGGGAGGTATAAGTCAGCGATCTGCAATCACTGAGACTCCGCTATGGCTTGACAGGAAGATAATGGAGATAAACTATTTTGGTACCATAGCCCTCTGCAAGGCTCTTCTGCCCCATATGAGAAGAGCCGGGGGCGGGCACATCGTTGTTACCAGCTCAATTGCCGGGCGCTTTGGTTTTCCACTGCGATCAGCTTACTCTGCATCCAAGCAGGCCCTTCATGGTTTTATTGAGACCCTCCATCTTGAAAACATCAATTATAACATAAGAGGTACTGTTGTAATACCCGGCAGGGTAAAGACCAACATATCTCTCAATGCCCTTGATGGTAAGGGCCAACCTCATGGCAAAATGGACAGGGGCCAGGAGATGGCAATGACTCCTTCCGGGGCTGCCAGAATAATCCTCAAAGGTATATTACGAAACAGGAGAGAGATAGTTGTAGGGGGAAGAGAGATTATGCTCTTGCGCATAAGAAGATATATACCCTGGCTCTTTTTCCGAATAGCGGGAAAGATAGATACCACTTAAATCAGGCCTGCCTGCAACTGTTTGGCAAGGTATCATGTTTTAAAATCAGCTGCGGGCAGGTATCATACTGGTTCTGTTTAAACTTATTTCTTAATTTGGCAGCGTATTGAAGCAGTTTCACAGATAATTTTATAACCACCCTATTATAGCTATGAACAGTTACTCAATAAGTGGGATCCAACAGATTGGGATAGGCGTCAGCTCACTGGATGAATCGTGGAGCTGTTACAGGACTCTTTTTGGCGTTGATTGCCGGATATTTGAAGACAGTGCCGTTGCAGAGTTAATGTTACCCCACACAGGTGGTGAAGCCAGAGAGAGGCATGCAGTACTGGCGGTCAATTTGCAGGGAGGTGGCGGATTTGAAGTTTGGCAATACACAGGCGGCAAGCCGCAG
>SLNP01000070.1 GCA_007132995.1 Bacteroidales bacterium
CCGGCAGGGCCTGTGGTGGACTCTGCGTCTCATGCCAGAGAATGTATGATTTCCAGAGGGGAAATCTCAACTTCAACCTCGACAAACTGAGACCTGACGAGTGCTGGGAAGAGAAACTGGACTCTCTGATGGAGTATTGGGAAAAGGACAGTCAACTAAGAGATATCCTTATAACAGGCGGTGATGCCCTTATGAGCTCAGACAGGTCTCTGAAGGTTATACTCGATGCTGTTTACAAAATGGCGGCCGCAAAGAGAGAAAAGAACAGAACAAGAGCCGAAGGGGAGAAGCATGCAGAGATGCTGAGAGTGCGCCTTGGAACCAGGCTTCCGGTATATCTTCCACAGAGGGTTACCGACAATCTGACAGCCATTCTGAGCGAATTTAAAATGAGGGCTTCCGAAATTGGCATCAAGCAGTTTATTGTTCAGACCCATTTCATAACACCAGCAGAGATAACCCCCGAATCTGAGCAGGCTGTCAGAAAACTGCTTTCCGCAGGATGGATAGTGACAAACCAGATGGTATTTACGGCAGCCGCATCAAGAAGGGGGCACACCGCAAAACTGAGAAAGGATCTCAACGACATAGGCATTCTGCCATATTACACCTTTACGGTTAAGGGGTATATGGAGAACTACAGAAGTTTTGCCACTAACGGCAGGTCTGTTCAGGAGATGAGTGAGGAGAAGCGACCGGGAGTAGTGCCGCACGGAGTTGTCGGCAAGCTGTCGGGTGATATCATCTCCGGTGACTCGACAGTACAATCGAACATTGACTCCCTAAGGGAGAGCATGAATATCCCATTTCTGGCTACAGACAGGAATATTGTAAACCTGCCCGGTATAGGAAAGAGTCAGACCTTCAGGGTTGTTGGCATTACCCGCAGGGGGCGCAGAATACTTGAGTTTGAGCATGACCTGCACCGGACTCACAGCCCTCTTGTAGATGAGAGCGAGAAGGTTTATATTATTGAGTCGAAGCCTGTAAAAAAGTATCTTGAACAGATTGAGTCCATGGGCGAAGACCCGGTAGAGTACGAATCTCTGTGGGGTTACTCTCTCAGCGTTACCGAGCCTAGGGCACAGTTATTCGAATATCCTGAATATGAATATCCGGTAACACGGCAAATCACAAATGTAGGCGAATAGTCACCTCACCCTGAACCCCATGACGATGATATCGTCTATCTGCTCGGTATCACCCATCCATTCTGTAAGGGTCTTGTCTACAATCTCACCCTGGCTTTCGAGGGGCTCAGACTGCATGGCCAGCAGCAGCTTCTTGAAATTCTTCTTCATGAATTTCCGTCCGTTTACCCCGAACTGATCCACATAACCATCTGAGAAGATGTAGTACGACTCACCCTCTACTATCTTCCACTCCTGAAGCTCAAAATCCTCACCCATCTTTCCGCTTATACCGATAGGCATCCTTGAGGCATTGACTGTCTGAAGAAGGTGGGTGCCGTTACACATCTGACCCTGAAGCACTTCCAAGCTCCCCTCCCTGTATAGCTCTTTCTCATCCGATGTAAGTGGCCGTACCCTGTAACAGGGGTTATAGGCTCCGGAGTACTGAATGGTATCTGTTTCAAAATCTATCACCATCAGGGCCAGATCCATTCCATCCTTTGCCTCGTCATCATCCCCAACCTGTTTCAAGGCCGTGGTGACATAGAGCCGCAATTCATTCAATATCTTATCGGCACGCTCTGTACCAGACTTATTGACTATCTCCTCAAGGAACGAGATTCCAAGAAGACTCATAAAGGCTCCCGGAACCCCGTGACCGGTGCAGTCGGCGGCGACAATAAAGAGCTTCTCTCCCTTTCTTTTGGCCATCCAGTAGAAATCGCCGCTCACTATATCGCGTGGTTTAAAGAATATAAAATAGCTAGAGACGCTCTCTGACAGCAGCTTCTCTGACGGCAGAAGGGCTCTCTGTATCCTGCTGGCATAATGGATACTTGCCTCCAGCTCCTCTTTCTGTCTTACAACCACGGCGGTACGCTCTGCCACAATGCCTTCAAGCCGGATATTCTCCAGCCTCAGCCTGCGTGTATATAGATATATTATCAATATTATGAGGGCCACACCCAGTACAGCATAGATGAATATGGCAACTGCGGTGGCATACCATGGCCTAAGGATGGTAAAGTAAAAATGAGATTCACCGGTAAGGTGTCCCGTTTTGGTGAGTGCACGAACCTTCATGGTATAGTCGCCGAAGCGGAGCCTGTTATAGTACCCGAAACGGACATCGCTCCATGGCGACCATTCATCATCGTCCCCTTCAAGCATATAGCTAAAGAGTGTGCTGCCTTCATCTGTAAAATGGTTGCAAGTCCACTCAAACCTGAGGCGGTTATGGCTGTAGGGCAGTACCACCCTCTCCCCTTCCGGCTGATGCAGCACCGGAGTGAGGCGGCCAAATGGATCTTCTGATACAAAGCTGCCTCTCATAATGAGTGAATCATCGCCGGCCACTATCATGTTAAAAAAGGCTTCGTAAGAGGCCCTGCCAGAAGCGATCCATCCCTCTCTGTTTGCTATAAACACCCTTCGCCCCTGGGGTATCCAGGCATTATTGAGGCTGTCTGAATATAAGGAGTGGACCCTACTGCCCGGTAGCATTCTGAACAGACCAGACTGCCTATCAAAATATCTGCCCTCCGGATCGATAAGGCCCATATTGATACTATGTTCATCGCTTTCATATGCCACCCAGGTATAACCTTCCATATCTCTGAAGGCGTCGAGAAGACCGGGTCGTGTGTTAAGAATATCTTTGAAAAGTGAGGTGTCGGGCAGGAAAACATCTCTTGCTCTGCTGTAGGTAAAGACCCCCTCTCGTGTAATAAGAAAAAGGGTACTGTCATACAGATTAATTTTCATATTGGAAACCTCCGGCACCCCGGATTCAATATTATACTCTTTTATGCCGGGCTCCCCCTCACCATGGTAGGAGTCAACCCTGTAAACGGTTTTACCAAGAACTGTTGCAACCCACATATAGCCCTCATCGCAGATGGTTATCTGAGAAACCCTGTCGGGGAATAGCTGATGGTCAAAAACCTGCTCCCATCTGCCGTTGCCCAGATAGGCTATCCCGGTTACAGATCTGCTGCGGCCAAGGTAGATAACATTACCATCTCTTTCTGATGGGGTTGCACTCCATGCCTGATACGAGTTGATATCCTTATCGGAAATAAGATTTTCCTCAATCTTAACTACAGGCCTCTCTTCAGTTACCAGATATGTGCCATCTTGCGATGTTACGATAAGCTTCCTTCTTCCACCATAATTAAAGGGTGTTAGCGAGGTGACCTGACCGGTTATCGCCTCTATTATCTCCAAGCGATGCCAACCTCCCTTATCATAAATGACTCTTTCGACCCCACTGTCGGTGGCTAACAGCAATGATCCTGCCAGTTCAGTAATATCATTATTCAGATCCTGCATAAGAAGAGGCCCTGATTCATCCGCGAGAGAGGCAAGGGGCTTATGGATATAGCTTTTTGTCAACATCTGAGGACTTAATATCCATAACGGAGATGGTCTGTTTGGATTACTATAGAGGCCAGTAATCATGGTTGAGCTCAGCCCTGAATTATTGTCATCAAGCCGATACAGAAGCTCTCCGTTACTGCCGAATACCCTTACACCCTCCCCATAAAGGGTTCCCACGGCAAAACGGCCATCTGACAGTATGGCTCCGGCATATATAGTCTCATCGGAAAGCTGCCTGTTAAGCGATTCATCCCTTAGCAGCCTGCTTTTTACTCCGGTCTCAATATTAAAGAGTGATATTCCGCCCGGTTCATCGCCTCCGGGGCGGGATCCGATAAGGATAGTGTTGTCATCCCAGGGGAGCATAAAGGTACAGGCCTTAAGAGAGTAGCTCTCTCCTCCTGCCACCGGCAACAGATCGTAGCCCAAAAGCTCTGTAAGACCACGAATGTTATCACTGATAAATAGCCGGCCCCCCACGGCAGCCACCCTGAAAAGGAGTCTATACCCACCCTGCTCATATGCATTTATCACTTTAAGGGTATCCCCGGCCGGGTAGTAGATAAAGACCCTTCTGTCACTCACATAAACAACACGCTCATTATCTAAGGCTGCGGACCATACAATGCCAACAGAATCGACCCCTGCCCTCTGGGTAAGTGACCTGTATTGAGACCTTCCGAGATGATCTGGCTCTATAAAACCAAACTCATCGGCACCGCCAAGGAAGATGGTGTTATCTGGCGATGAGACCATCGAATAAATTGTAACATGACGCCGGACATGAATACTATCCCAGCGGGAGCCATCATAGCGTAATACACCTTGGCCGTCAGTTCCCAGATAAAGAATCCCGTTACTGTCAACCGTCATGGTGTGACTATATTCGACATCCACACCAAACTCAGTCAGGTTATAACTCTCATAGAGGGGGACCCCATATCTGTTCACCTGGCCCTTTAACGGCGATATCACCACCGCAACAAAAAGGGCAATGACCAAAACTCGATTCATCTTTCTTACCGCTCTTATCATCAATACTTCCCCGGCCTCACCCCGTAACAGAACATCTCGCAGCCCTCTGAAACCGTCTCCCAAAGTTATAAAAGAGATTGAAAAAACCATATATTTACAACAAATTGTTACCTGTCTGCACCCTTATTGGTAAATTGCGGATACCTTAACATGAGGTTGATACAGATGGCGGAAAGGGGTCTATCTTTCATTTACATACTTACGGCTCTCCTGATAATACATCTGCTGCTTGCACCGGCAGCCAGAGGGGGTGATACCATTCATATATTCAGGCTTACCGACGCTCCCCGGTTTGAGATCATTGAGAGCGGGCCATCCGGAATAGAGGTAAGATACGAAATCGGTTCAATTGCCCTTATAGATGCCAGCAGGGAGGAGG
>SLNP01000068.1 GCA_007132995.1 Bacteroidales bacterium
GCAACAACCGATTTCGCCATCATGTTCCTCCCCTTCGAAGGCATCTATGCAGAGGTAGTTCGCCGGGCTGCACTGCTCGAACAGTTGCAGCGGGAGTTCAAGATAGTAGTCACAGGGCCGGCAACGCTGGCAGCCATGCTCAACAGCCTGCAGATGGGTTTCAGGACATTGGCAATACAGAAGAGGAGCAGCGAGGTGTGGGATATCCTGAAGGCTGTAAAGACAGAGTTCGGGCTCTTCAGTAACATCCTGGGCAAGGCACAGGAGAAGATATTGAGCGCCAACGATGAGATAGACAAACTGGTAGGTGTCAGAACCAGGCAGATAAACCGCAAGCTGAAGAGTATTGAAACCCTCAGTCCCGAAAAGGCAAAAGGCATACTGGGCAACCCCGACGACAGCGATATAGCCGGGCCGGTGCAGCAGGAGTAGCTCCGGCGCGCCGGGCCTGCCCCCTCACTAACTATTCCGGCTCTTTATCTCCGCTTTGGCCTCTTCCTGCACCGGGAAGCCGGCACAATCTCTCTGTATGCCACTACCCGGGCCCTGCATCTCCCTCTGCCTCTCTCAAAACCACCCTCTCTCCGTCTCTGGCGGCGATCCTCTCCAGCAGAGCCCTGAACTCATTAAACTCTCCGGCAGGATAGCTTCCCTTGTTGAACCACAACCTTCTCACAGACATGACCCGGCCATTATCATACTCATAGCTATATTCCGCTCCGACCATATCGCCGGCAACCACGCCGCACTCCGGCAGCGAACCAACAGTGTACCCCTCCGGTATCTCTATATAGGTGGTGTCGACTCTCTCCGAATTCCTCACAATAGTCACCGGGCCTTCACGGCGGCGGGAGAAGGGAGGCACACTCATCGGTGCCACATTGAAATGGGCCTTTACAAGCAGCATCCCTTCAAGCCTCGACACACAATTATCTGTTAGCACAGTCACCTCCCTGGTCACCACCCCGTGGCGCTCCCTTACAGGGTTAATCTCACTATTCAGAACAGTTACCGAACCCGGCATTGCAAGGCGTGCCAGAAGGCTTCTCTCCCTGGCATGTGAATCCATCAGAGTCAGTGAAAGCTCACTCATATACCGGGCCCCTGAAGTTTCCGAAAAAACGGCAGCCTCAGCACTTCCATCGGCACGGAGTTGCACCCTGGTAACAGAGCTGACCGAATTTTCTGAGTGGCTGTAGGCAGGAGTCCTCTCCAGGACTCCCCCTTCCGGAGTCACAATAAGCACATACCTGTCATCGGTAAAGTCGCCCAGATGATCAACCGGCAAATGTGAGTTGGTTGTCTCAAGCCAAATGGTATCGCCACTATTGGGCACACACAGTATGGCATGATTAAAGTAGCTGGCAACAAACCCGGGGTCGAATGCAACTGGTCTATTACCTGCAAAAACAAGGGTATAATGAGACTCTACCCCCACCGCATCGAGCAGGGCCACCACATAGTTAGAGAGAGCCTTGCAGTCACCGTAAGAGAGGCGGTCAACGCTGGCCGCATCGAAAGGGATTATGCCTCCGGCACCGATCTGAATACTCACATACCTGTTTTTGCGTTGTGAGTAACGAAACACCCTGGCCACCTTCTCTTCAACAGAACCGGCATCAGCAACCAGTTCCCTTACCATGGCGATAGTCTCCTCCGGAAGCTCCTGGCTATGCTCCATAAGAGACCAGAAAAACCTCCCGAAGCTCTCCCATGAATCGCTACTCCCACTGTAATTCTCTATGGTAAACTCAAGGGGCATAACCCTTGTCACAGGGAAGAGTGAAGAGGGGTCGGGAGCATAGCTCTCCGATCTCCGGGCCTGAAAATCGCTGTTCTCCCAGCGATATATCCTGGTGCTTCTGCGTCCACTCTCAATAACGGCAGGAGCCATCCCGTTGTACTCCCTGTATTTAATAACAACATCTTCAGGGGCTACGACTTCGAAACTACTCTTTTCGATAGAGCGGTTATATCCCATAAAGAGATGGTAGTCGGGCATAAAGAGCCCGGTTCTTATGGTATAGTCATACTCATATTCAACTGTAAAAGGGTAGTTGTAGTAGCCCGGGTCAACCGTTTTTACCCTCGAGTCACTATATATGGAGAAGCCATCGAAGGCAATCATATCGTCAATATCAGATGACCTGATTCGCCGAACCCTGTTGCCCTCCGAGTCATATATAGTGCCACTTACCGACCCTACCCGCCTGAGCCTGTTATACTCTATTCGTAATCGCGATGCCCCAATGCCGCTCTCCCTCATAATTGTTACAGCGATCTTCCTGCTATAGCTGAGTGACCCCGGAGAGTTCACTACAACTCTGGTCTCCACATTCCTGTAGACCACATCGGCATTCTCAAGCATATTGTCAGCTATTGCATCTACAGAGTAGTCCGGCCTGTTGGCAGAGTTAGCCGACATCGACAATGTCAGCAGCAGTGACGACAGCAGCGAAACTATCAAAAATCTACTCTTCACCATCTTCAACCCTCCTCAATATAACAGGTTTGGAGTGCTGTGCTACAAGCTCCTCGTAGAAAGCGCGAAGGGCGCCATACTCCTCTGGTAAAAACCGTGGTCTGTTAATGCGGAAGCTGTAGCTGATAGTTAAGAGACCGTTATCACCCTCTTCAAATGTCATCGAGGCAGCAATGCCCTCATCGCGAAGGGCATTGCTGAAATTTTCCGGCATCTGTTCCACCTCATATCCATCGGGAATTGTGATATTGACAACCACATCCTTCTCTCTGCCATAGGTATAGTCAACAGGATACTCCCTGTTCTCGACCCTGAAGGGGTTCTCATTCATCCTCTCGGCCAAAAGAGGGTACAGGATAATTGTTGATCCGGCAGCCTGGGCATGGCCGCTTAAACTACCCTCAATTACAAGCCTGCAAGGCATGTATATACTGTCTGCCCTCTCAATATCAAACTCCATAACCGTCAGCCCATCCTTCCTACTCTCGTAGCTCTCCACAAAGGCCTCATCACCGCTCAGCATATGATAGAGATTACGGAAGTTAAATGCGGCATACTCCTCCATATGGTACTCAATATCGCCTCTGACCTGTCCGTCATCACCCAATGTCACATTGTAGGTCACCACCTCCCTGTCGACTCCCGGCGCATCAATTTCAACCCAGGTACCAAAGCCCCTGTCTACGGTTCTTCCGCGCTCATTAAGAACCCTTGAAGGCAGAAGTCCGAATGGCAGGTGCCGCTCTGTAGCATCAAGCAGCCAGGTTTCGCCATCAACCTCGGCCCTTACAATCAAATAGTTAAGCCTGTTTGTAGCCGGGAAGTAGGGATTTAATATTCCGTTGGCCCTTGTACTCAGAATAACTACACTGCTGCTGATATCCATCCGTTGCAGAAGATGAAAGAGAATGAAGTTGATATCGGCAACATTGCCGGCGCCATCTCTGAGCACACGGCTCAGATTATCATTCGACACATATATTGAGTTTCTTGAATTCCATGACATAGCGGTTCTGATAGTATCATAGGCCGCCCTGAGCCGGGCTTTTTCATCATCATAACCTGCTTCAATAGCCCTTGCAATATCGCGTATGTAGCGCGTACGGGCCTCCATAACCGAGCCAAACCCCGGGCTTCTCATCAGGCCACGGTTAATCACATCCCACGATGTGGTAATAAACTCGGTCTGGCCAAACATGGTTATTGTGAGAATATCAAAGTCAAACTTCGTTATGTAGTTATTTACAGAGCTGATAAAGGGTTCCGGCCTGAATGCGGGCACATCTTCGGCGTAGAAAAAGGTGTTCGACGCGGCATTTACCTGCTCATAACCTGTCTGTGTTTGCCTGAACTCAATAATATCACTAAGCTCCACATTCAGTTCTGCCCTCTTTACCGGAATATCCTCCTGAAACCGGAAGCTCCCCGGCAGCAGCTGTTCTCTGTATTCCAGCTCTATAACAGAGCCCTCCCTCACATCGGGCATAGCTATTCTCACAAGCCACACCGAAGGCGAGAGCCTCTCACGGAAAATAGATTCATTCGAAAGGGGCACCTCTTCAACATCATCACCCGACAGGTTATGTACCATACCCTTAACTGACGAGGGCGCCTCTGTTCTGATCGCAAATTCACCGCGACCTGTTCCCTCTTCCCTGAGAACCTTAATCCGTATATAGTGTGTAAACTCAAGCGAACTTGACGAGAAGTGTCCGCTCTTGTAGAGAATAACCGCCGGGGCAGAGGTGTCAGGCTCATAGTGTGTCATAGAGAGCTCTTCCCGGGTAACACCACCAAATGAGGTGGTAAAAGACTGGGCTGCAGCAGGAATAAAGAGAAGCGACAGCATGAATGAGGTGATTAGTCTGTTCATAAGATGGTTAGGGTTAATAGGTTACTGACAATATCCAATTTATAAATAAAAGAGGCATCCCTTATAATATTTACTTTCAACTCATAAGGATCCGTACCACCACAGGTATTAAAACTACATAGCATCACCCCCACCCTGCAGCAGTCTACGACAGCAATACAGACTGCAATTTATCATTTTTTTCTACCGCTCCCTGTGAAATTTATTAAACTTTTCAAGAGTGCACCGGAGAGAGATCGGGATATTTGAAAGAGAGGCAAGGCCGCTCCGGCAATATCTTTACCTCATACCTCGCTCAACCATTCCACGGCAACGGTGTATAGCTCAATATTTCTGCATGATATAGCCGCACCGGCCCTGCAACATCGCTATTAATAAATGTTATTGAGAGAGCAGGAAGATTAAGGTTATCGGTATTTTCCTATTTTTATGCCGTCAAACAGGAATAACAACCTTTTAATAAAGCTACTATGAGAATAAACAGACTGAGAGCTACTGCTCTAATCGCACTGGCTCTGCTCCTTCCGCTTAAAGGGGTAGCCCAGGAATCGGTACTTAAGCTTACCGA
>SLNP01000024.1 GCA_007132995.1 Bacteroidales bacterium
AGTTGATGAGTAAAATCGGGTGGTACATATTCGTGTTGTTTATAAGGGTGGTAACCGTTCTGCCGCTAAAAGTCCTCTATCTGTTGTCATGCCCCCTCTACCTTCTTCTATACCGTTTGCCCGGCTACCGCAGGAAGGTGGTACGGGATAATCTCACCAGATCATTCCCTGAAAAAGATATAAACTGGATAAGAAGCGTTGAGAAGAGGTTTTACAGACACCTGGCCGATCTCTTTGTCGAGTCGGCCAAATCATTCAACATAAGCGAAAAAGAGATAACTAAGCGCTTCCGGGTTGTCAACCCTGAACTACCCGACAAGTTTTTTACAGAGGGTCGCGATGTTATAGCTGTAGGGGGTCATTACAACAACTGGGAGTGGTCAACAGCATTGCCATCACAGCTAAAACATAAACCGGTTATTATATACAAACCCCTCAGCAACAAGCGATTTGACAAACTCATGCATGAGGTGCGCGGCCGTACGGGCCTTATACTCGCTCCAATGTCATCAGTATATCGCAAGATTTTAACCCTGCGAAACAGCAACATAAGAACACTTACACTCTTTATTGCCGACCAGACACCACCGCGCGCTGAAATAAAGTACCGTACAGCATTCCTTAATCAGGACACCCCTGTCTATCTGGGTGTGGAGAAGATGGCGGTGAAGATGGATATGTCCGTACTCTTCATGCATGTAAGAAAGGTGAAGCGAGGCTATTATGAGATAGAGTTTATCGAACTTATCACCAATCCCAAAGAGACAAAAGAGCATGAAGTGACAGAAGCGCATGTACGATATCTGGAGAAGATCATAGAGGATGCCCCCGAGTACTGGGTCTGGACACACCGCAGGTGGAAACATAAAAGGGAGAAGCATGATGGATAAGCTGGCTGTTGTTATACTTAACTGGAACGGTATAGATTATCTGAAGAGATTCCTTCCCGGTGTTATTGCCAATACCACAGCTGCCGGCAGCAGGATATGGGTTGTTGATAACGGATCGGAAGATGGTTCGACCGAGTGGCTGGAAGAGGAGTATGACAACCGGATATCGCTGCTTAAATTTGAAGAGAACCTCGGCTACGCAGGAGGCTACGCCGCGGCCCTTGACAGAATTGAGGCAGAGTACTATATACTGTTGAACTCCGACATAGAGGTTACAAAGGGGTGGACGGAGCCGCTTATTGACTATATGGATAGCAACCCCGATACCGCAGCCTCTCAACCGAAGATACTCTCATGGCACGACAGAAAGAGATTTGAGTATGCCGGAGCTGCCGGCGGCTTTATAGATAAGTACGGGTACCCCTTCTGCCGGGGCAGAATTTTTCATGTTACCGAGGAGGACAGCGGACAGTATGACGACACCCGCGAGCTCTTTTGGGCCAGCGGGGCCTGCCTGATGGTAAGGGCAGATCACTACAGGGAGACCGGGGGGCTCTGCAGCAGGTTCTTCGCCCATATGGAGGAGATAGATCTGTGCTGGCGAATGCAGATGCAGGGCAGAAAGATAACAGCGGTTCCATCATCGGTGGTTTACCATGTTGGCGGAGGAACCCTCTCATACAACACCCCGGGAAAAACATATCTCAACTTCAGGAATAACCTCTTTATGCTCTACCGTAATCTGCCACGCGAGAGGCTTAGAAAGATACTCTTCGGGAGGAGAATCCTTGATGGTATTGCCGCCCTGAAATACCTTCTCACCCTAAACTACCGCCACTTCGCTGCAATTCTGCGTGCCCACCGTGATTTCCGCCGTTCCCTGGAACAGCTCAGAAGGGAGCGCCGGCAAATAGATGCCATCGTAAAAAACAGGTATCTGCCCGACACTCTGATACTAAACAAAAGTATTGTATGGCTGTTCTATTATAAAGGAAAAAAGCATTTTAGTGAAATAGTGGCCATGCTCCGCCCTGTTGGTGAATAAACACCGTCTAGCCAATAATCTGAAATTACAATAACCGGCAGGCTTAACACAGGAGACTGGTTACAGTAATATGGCTTAGTGACTAAATAATATTTAATTCGGGCAGAGACAACAGCAATAGATAACAGTAGTGAACCGCCCTGTGGTAATTGCAGAACAACAAAAATGAAGAGCAACCAGATGATAATCTTTTTTCTAATAGTTTTTACGGTATATTTTCTTGCCAATGGCTATCTCTACTACAAAGGCTACAATGTTATTCAGGCAGGCAGGGCAAGGGTTCTGTATACCATACTCTTTGTAGTTTTAGCGTCACTCTTTACCATTGGGCGAATTCTGGAGCGAAACCACTCGGGAGTAATCACAGACATTATCAATGTGGCAGGAGGCTTCTGGCTTGCTTACATGCTATATGCCATTCTGCTCTTCCTTATAAGTGATATTGTAATATATCTGATAAGGCTATACGGCAACACCTCTCCGCAACAGATCGAAGCAGCGCTATTCCGCAGGTACCTGGCTGTAAACCTGACAACCTTTGTCATCGTGGTGGCCGGTTTTATAAATGCACTCACACCGGTAATAAAGAGCTATGATATTTACATTGACAAAGAGCTTGATGGGAGAGATGAGTTGGTGATAGCCGCTGTGTCAGACCTTCATCTGGGAAGCACTATTCGTAAAAGGAGCATGAAAAAACTTCAGAGGCTCATAAGCAAGACAGACCCCGATATTGTACTATTTCTTGGAGACATACTCGATGGAGAGACAGGACCAGTTCTCAGAGATGACCTGCTCGCCTATTTCGACTGCTACAACTGCAGTGACGGAGTTTGGGGTGTGGCAGGTAATCATGAATATATTGGTGGCATAGAGAATACCGTTCCCTACATAGAGAGCCACGGCATAACAATACTCAGCGACAGTGTGGTGGTTACATCGTCAGGGGTCAACCTTATCGGAAGGAAAGACAACGACTCGTTTCGTTACACCGGCAACAGGAGAACGGCCCTTGAAGATCTGACCGGAAGGGCAGATATGACTGCACCGGTTATCCTTATGGATCATCAGCCTCTTGATACCGACCAGGCAGCGGCCCGGGGTGTTGACCTGATGTTATCGGGACACACGCATAACGGACAGATATGGCCCATCTCATACCTGGTATCTGCAATATATGAGAAGAGCTACGGATACTACAGGATCGACAACACGCACATCATAGTAACATCGGGCTATGGGCTGTGGGGGCCTATGGTAAGAATAGGGAGCAGACCTGAGATAGTCAGAATAGTATTAAGAACCAAAGAGCCTTAGCAAAGCAGTAAGACATTACCGGGCATTAAAGAAGATCGTATATGGCTGACAGCCCTATGCCGTTAGATCCCTTAACAAGAATAGTGGAGTCGCGAAGAGGACTCCTTTCCAGATAGCTTCTCAGCTCAGCAACATCAGGAAAGCCCCTGAAGCCGTAAAGGAGGGCCAGCTCTGAAAAGAGAGGGCCCACAAAGAGAGTGCATTCGGGGCCGATATCAGTCACAAGCCTGACAACAGCTTCATGCTCATCGGACGCAACACTACCAAGCTCAAGCATGTCTCCGATAATAGCCACCTTGTTCTCTCCCCCGAGTCCGGCAAAAGATTTCAGAGCAGAGGTGAGGCTGACAGGATTGGCGTTGTATGAGTCGCAGATAACCACATTGGTTGCGGTTCTCATAACCTGCGAGCGGTTATTGGAGGGGTTGTACGACGCAATGGCAGACAAAACCTCATCCTCCCCCATTCCCATACTAATTGCGATAGCGATGGCAGCCCTGATGTTATGATGGTTATGCGCTCCAAAAAGATTGGTACGGAAAGGGAATTCCCTCTCTCCCGATATCAGCCTGCCGGAGAGCATCAGCTCGCCCCTGCGGGTTTCTGTTATCAGCTTAATATCACCTGTACAGTTATAGGGCACAAGGTTTTCTACATACTTTTCGGCAAGCTGCGACACGACACTATCCTCTTCGTTGTAGAAGGCAGTTCCTCCGGTGGCACCGAGGTACCTGAAGAGCTCAGACTTGGTTCTGACAACCGCTTCAACAGAGCCGAAGCCCTCAATGTGTGCCTTACCTATATTGGTAATTATTCCTGTATCGGGTCGTGCAATGTTGCACAACTCCATGATATCTCCCTCCTTTTTGGCACCCATCTCAACAACTATCACCTCACTATCCGGATTGGCATTAACCATTGTGAGCGGCAACCCTATTTGGTTGTTGAGGTTTCTCTGCGAGGCGCAGAGGGTGAATCTTTTCGAGAGAACAGCGGCGACAAGCTCTCTTGTTGTTGTCTTGCCGTTGGTGCCTGTTATAGCGATAACCCTGGCGTTAATATTGTCGCGCACCCGACCTGCCAGCTGCTGCAGGGCAACGAGTGAGTCGTCTGTCATTATAGTGCCTTCCGAGCTGTAGGAGCTGTCATCGATAACCGCTGCAACAGCTCCGGCATCCAGTGCCGCGGAGGCAAACCTGTTACCATTGAATGAGGGACCCTTAAGTGCAAAGAAGAGATCGCCGGGCCTTATGCTCCTGGAGTCGGTCGATACACCGGTCGATCTCCTGAAGGCTCTGTAAATAGCATCCTCTGTCATAATTGAAATGTAAAAAAGAGAGACCCCATTATAGTATAATGAGGCCTCTATATTCTCTTGCGGCAGAGCGATTAATTATCTCTACCCTCTTACCTTATTGCTGAAGGGCTGCCAACCCTAATCATGGCACACCTGAAGCCTATGTCATCCCTTGAGCTCTCCTGATCAAGGTAGCGGCGGGTACCCGGGTTAAGCCAGTAGGCCCTGTCTTTCCATGAGCCACCTTTATAGACTCGTACATTGTCATCTATCAGGCTTGAAAAGTCATCTTCAGACTGCATATACATTCTACCGGAGCCGGGCTCATCATCACCCGTAATCCAGTCTGACCCGGGCACTATACTCGACCTCA
>SLNP01000043.1 GCA_007132995.1 Bacteroidales bacterium
AAAGTGAAGCTCAAAGAGTAACATGGCTTCTTGAGGATGCCATGGAGAGGCTTGAGCCGGTTCTGAACCGCACCATCAGAAACAGAAAGATCAGCGTTATTATCCACAACTACTCCGTTGAGTCGAACGGCTTTGTAGCGTGGGCTCCCAGCCGTATGGAGATATATCCTGCACCACGGCAGAACAGCCTTCCCTTTGACCAGCTTGAATCGCTGCTGGTACATGAGGTATTCCATGTTCTTCAGATGGAGTCGCTTGAACGGGGTTTCACAGGCTACATGCACTACCTCTTCGGAGAGCAGTTTACAGGGGCGGTTTCAGCAATGCTTCCGCTCTGGTATCTGGAGGGCGATGCCGTCCTTTATGAAACCATTGAGGCCAGGGGCGGAAGGGGAGAGAGCCCCAGGTTCAACAGCCATATGAAGGCGCTCTACATCGGTAAGCCAGAGGGATATGGGTACGACAAGATGCTTCTTGGTTCGTATCGCGACTACACCCCCGACCTTTACAGATACGGTTTCAGGATCGCAGAATATTCCAGATACAGGTGGGGTGACGACCTGTGGCGCAACAGTATCGAATATACCGCACGCAGGCCATTCCTGCTCAACCCCCTGAACATAGGATTACGGCGTGAAGCGGATATTACAAAGAGAGGCCTGTACGATATAACAGTCGATACATTGCAGACTATATGGGAGTCAGAGATTCTATCTGATGCTCCTGTTGAATACAGGCCTGTATCTCCCTATACGAATGGAGAGTATATCAACTATAGTTCTCCGGTAAAAATCGGATCAGATTCTATAGTTGCCTTTAAACATACCCTTTATAGTCCTCTATCTATAGTCTTAATTACAAACAACGGCAAGAGCGAACAGCACCTTCTCTACCCCGGTATGGTTCACCCCTGGTTTATCAGCTACGGCGGCGGGTTTTTAACCTGGGCAGAGAGGAGGCCCGACCCAAGATGGGAAAACAGAAGCTACAGCGTAATTGCCACATACGACATTGCTGCCGGCAACTACAGAACCATAACCAGAGGGTCAAGGCTCTTCGCCCCTGCCCTTTCGCCTGACGGCAAACAGATAGCGGCTGCAAAAAACAGCCCCGACAACAGCAACCATCTCATTATAATTGAGAGGGAGACAGGCTCCATAATAAGGAGAGCAACACCACCGGAAAACGGCTATCCCCAGAAACCGGAATGGACAGATTGCGGAGATGAAATAGTTACCATATTACTGACTGACAACGGTGAAGGCATATACACCTACAGCATAGATGACGACACATGGAGCACCCTTATGGAGCCCGGTAAGCATGACCTCAAAGCTGTGGCACTTCGCCGGGACACTCTCTTCTACAACTCAACCATTTCGGGAACCGGCAACATATTCATGCGCACCCCCGGGGGTGAACACTACAGGATTACACGAAGCCGGTTTGGTGCCGGAACATTTACCCTTTCGCAGGGAGACCTGCTCTTTGCCGACTATACATGGCGCGGCAGCGATATCGTAGCTGCACCAATAGAGGGGGCTGAACCCTTCGACCATACAGATCATACCCCCCCGCCATCGCAACTATTCCGCCATTTAATGCCAGCCGGCGAAGAGAACTACACCAGCAACAATATAGCTGAACTCCACAACCCTGATAGTTCGGGCCAGATGAAAAAGGAGGGGTCTCATCCTTCGGAAAGAACCTATAGTGTCTCTCCCTATCAGAAATGGAGAGGTCTCTTCAATATCCATAGCTGGGCCCCATTCTACTTTAACCCCGACGAAATTGGTCTGGAGAGCCTCTCTGTATCGCCCGGCATTACCCTGCTGTCGCAGAACGACCTGAGCACCCTTACCTCATCTGCCGGTTATGAATACTCGGGTGGCGAACACTACCTTCATGCCGGCATACTCTGGAGAGGATGGTATCCTGTTATTGATGCCCGTATAAGATATGGCGGAGAGCCTGATGTGTGGTGCGGTGAGACCGATCCCCTACCGGAAACTCTGCCGACAGCCCTTACAGCTACCTCAAGGATATATATTCCCATGAGATTCAGAAGAGGGGCATGGTCTTCATACTTTGAACCATCGATCAACTACCGTTTTACCAACAGGCATATATATGACGGTGCAGCGGAAAGGTACAGCATTGGGCAGCACTATGTAACCGGAAGGCTTTTCCTTAGCAACAGCCATGCCATGTCGCATCGCGACATATTCCCCAGATATGCTCAGGTAATTGACCTGCAACATATAAGGTTGCCCGGAAACGAAAACATTATAGGGCCTCTCACCTCTTTCCGGTCACTCTTCTACCTGCCGGGTCTGCAGCAAAATCACAGCATCAGGGTAAGGCTGCAGGCTGAGGAGCAGAAGTTCAGGAGAAGGCCGCTTGCCAACCGCGCTTCATTCCCCAGGGGATACGACAACATGTTGGCAGAGAAGATGCTGACCGCAGGTCTGGAGTACCACTTCCCTATCGCATACCCCGATCTGGCATTGGGATCACTGCTCTACCTCAAGAGGGTCAGAGGCTCTCTTTTTTCAGATTATACAAGGGGCACCAATATAATAGATGGCAGAACCGGCCGGTACAGCGTTGGCACCTCCTCTCTCAGCTCTTTCGGCGGAGAGCTGCTGACCGATCTGTTTATACTCAGAATACCCTTCCCTGTATCGGCGGGAGCCTCATTCGGACTGGTACCGGGTGAATCACGAGGGTTTATAACCGGACTGTTGACTATTGATATTCAGGGTTTCACTCTGGGAGGCGGAAGAGGGCCTCACAGCACTCCTGCCTATTTCCGTTTCTGAGATATCGCAGCTGCCATCTCTCTTATAAGATTCCACGCACTACTTACATGCTCAAGCTCAACATTGGTCTGCGAGGTGACCATTCTGAGGGTGTATCTGCCACCGGCAACCGTATGGGTAAGGTATATTTGACCTGTATCGTTCAGGGCGTGATTGAGCCTTCTGTTCAGATCATCCAGCTGAATCGGGGAATAGCCGGAAGGCGTATAGCGGAAACAGACGGTATTAAGTAGCGGAGGGGCAAAGAGTTCGAAATCGGCGGCCTCCACTATCTGATCTGCAAGCCATGAAGCCAGCGAAATATGATGACGGATCTTTGCCCTGAGGCCGTCAACACCATAGCTCTTAATAACCATCCACAACTTAAGAGCACGGAACCGCCTTCCCAGAGGCACACCCCAGTCACGGTAATCATTGACCTCACCCCGGGTACGGGTTTTAAGATACTCAGGCAATATCTCAAAGGTCTTAATAAGGTGGTCGGCATCTTTTACAAAGTAGGCCGAGCAGTCAAAGTTTGTAAACATCCATTTGTGAGGATTAAAGACAAAGCTGTCTGCCATCTCAATACCATCAGCAATATGTCTTAACTCAGGAAGCAGAAGCGCAGTGCCGGCCAGGGCCGCATCAACATGGAACCATAAACCGTGTCTGCGACATACCTCGCCCACCTCCCTTATCGGATCAATGGCCGTTGTACCAGTGGTACCCAATGTTGCCACAACCGCAGCAGGAAGATATCCAAGCCCGATATCTGCCTCTATCAGATGTGCAAGCGACTGCGGATCGATCGAAAGATCGCTTTTAAGCTCTGTTTTAACCAGGTTTTCCCGACCGTAACCGGCAATTTTAACGGCCTTCTCTATCGAGGAGTGGGTCTGCCCCGAACAGTAGACCCTCAGAGGAGGCAACCCCTGCATGCCTGACTCATTTGATCTGAAGCCGGTAACCCTTTCACGGGCAGAGAGCAGGGCGGCAAGAGTGGCAGTAGAGGCGGTGTCCTGTATAACACCTTCAAACAAGGAGGGCAGCCCCATGCTGTCGCGCAACCACTCCATAACCCTCTGCTCCATCTCGGTAGCAGCGGGCGAGGTCTCCCATATCATACACTGGGCAGCAAGGGTAGCTGTTATCATCTCGGCAATAACCGAGGGGGGACTGCTGTTGGCCGGAAAATAGGCAAAGAATGAGGGGCTCTGCCAGTGGGTCATTCCAGGTAAAACAACATCGAGAAACTCCCTGAATATTGAATCAAATGGTTCCCCCTCTTCGGGGGCGCTATCCTGCAGCCGTGACAGGATATCTCCAGGCTTAACCTCTGCCTTTACCGGAAGAGTTGAGACATTATCCATATACCAGGCCATCCAGTCAACCACCTGATAAGCCGCTTTTCTGAACTCCTCTGTTCTCATTGTATCAGAACCTCTTTTGAACAGAGTCGGCAAGAACGGTAATCTTGTTAACCTTCACCTCTGCAACACCTCCGCTTATATTAAACAATGACTCCCTGCCACCTCTCTCCCGTATCACAACATCGCCGCCTTCCAACTCAGAGATAATGGGAGCGTGTCCGATAAGGACCTGAAACGGACCCTCGCTGCCAGGTAGTGTAACAGACCTGACCTCACCACTGTAATAGCTGCCTGCCGGTGTAAGAATATCGAGCCTCACCTCTATCTGATTTATTTATATAACGATCCGTTCAGAGCTGCCCTGCAAGGAGCTTCTCTCCCTTTCTGATTGCATCTTCTATGGTGCCTACAAGCAGGAATGCCGCTTCCGGATATTGATCTACCTCGCCGTCAATTATCATATTGAACCCCTTTATGGTATCTTCAAGAGATACCTGTGTGCCCGGAATATTACTGAAAACCTCTGCCACATGCATTGGCTGCGACAGGAAACGCTGTACCCTTCTGGCACGATGCACAGTAAGTTTATCCTGCTCTGAAAGCTCGTCCATTCCCAGTATGGCAATTATATCCTGAAGCTCATTGTACCGCTGCAGTATCTCTTTCACTCTCTGGGCGCATCTGTAATGCTCCTCTCCCACAATATC
>SLNP01000085.1 GCA_007132995.1 Bacteroidales bacterium
AGAACTTCAAACATCAACGCTCTCATCTGCCTAATGGGTCAGTGTCGTAATTTGCTTTACTCATCGCCATCTCTTTTTCCCGGACTTCGCCTACGCCGGCCTTTTAATCGACTCGCTGATTGCACAGAACTGCTAATGAGACAGGTCTGTCTTACATGCTCACAACTCAACCCGTACTGGGGGCTAGCGCACATTATTCCCGAACCCGCTTAAGGCCAAATATAATCGACTCGATGATTACGCAGGACTGCTAATGAGATAGACCTGTCTTACATGCTCGTAGCACAACCCGTAATAAGAGAATCTGTCCATTATGCATGATAACCACACAGCCCGTACTGGGAGCAAGGGCACATTTTTCCCGAAACATCTTAAATCCATATTTGAGTGCGAGCGCAGCGAGCACTTCTCTCCGCTCTACGCTGCGAGCTGCACCAGCAGCGAGCGCCATGCCCCATGCCCCATGCCCTATGCTCTATGCCCTTTGCCTGCGAGCGCAGCGAGCACCCTAAACTTTTCAACTTATAAACCCTTAAACCCTAATCAAATAACCGTATAATCGAATAACCATCACTAAGATAGTTGCGTGCAACCGTTTACCGGCCGGAGGCGATCGCCGACGGCACCAATAACCAGTCACCAATCACCAATTACCCGCGAGCGCAGCGAGCCCATGCCCCATGCCCTATGCTCTATGCCCTTTGCCTGCGAGCGCAGCGAGCACTACAGCGTCTCAATAATAAAGATATCCCTGCGGTCGAAGTCGCGCCAGTATCTTATGGCGTTTACCCTTACCAGCTCCCAGTAGGTGTTGCTGTCAAGGCCGTAAACGAAGTTGAATTCCTGCAACTCGGCGGCGATCATTTCCGCTATATGGGGCCGGAGCGTTATCTTTATAGCCATATCTTTGTACTCTATTGTGGCAGAAGCTTCCGGCTGGTCTGTCTCGGGAACAGAGAGCAGGGCATGGCCGGGAGTGGATCCGGTGCTCGTCATAAGGCCATCTATCAGGCAGCTCAGTGGCTGCCGGTGGCCCGCATGGGCGGTTATGAAGAACTCATCGACACCTGTGTTGAAGTACTCTCTGGCCCTTATTCCCATCTTAACGCCTACTATGGCGTAAACACCGAGGTGGCGGTGCAACTCATTTGTCAGCACTCCTGCCGTCCACTCCTCCAACCCGTGCCTTCTGATGATATCGGTAACATGAGGTGCAAGATCTTCGAAATAGAACTCCGGATCGGTTGGGATGGCTCTTATTACCTGATTTTTCTCAACGGTTTCGCCTGTAACTATTTTGATGAAGTGCTCGTTGAGCTTATCATGATCGGCGGTAAGGGTTATGATGCCGTCGACTTCTTCACATTCACCAAAGAGACCGGGATAGTGTAGGTAAAGAGGCACCATTTCGTCGGTGAGGTTCGTGATGAAGCTGTGCCCGGCAGCAGCGGGAGAATGGAGTATCTCGCTTACCAGTTGCGAGTATCGTGTGCCGGCTTCGGATATCATGCTGATAAGGGCTCCGTTGTATTTAACGGGCCCGGTTGTGGGGCCTATCGCCGAGACTTTTACTGTGCCTGACAGTATCTCTTCCGCAGATTTGGCGTCGAGTGAGTAGTTGAAGCCCGGGTTCTCTCCTGTGCCGCTACTGCTCCATACTATCTCTGTAAGACGCTCATGCAGCAGGGGGACACTTTGCAACGCTGAGCTGGCACTGTTTAGACTTCCAAGGGCAACGAATTTAACTTTTGAGCTCTCATGTTCCAGCAGCCTCGAAATGAGAGAGAGGTGGTCTTCGGCGACAGATGGGTCGATATTTTGCTCATCGCCATAGATCATAGAGGCTGGTATTGGAAGGGTAGGGGTTGCCGCGGGCGAGTTGCGGTTGATGGCAACAGGTAACCCCTCATGATGATATCTGTTGAGGAGCGATCTGATTTTCACATACGCGGTTTCGGCGGGCACTGCACCGCCGGAGGCTATGATGCCCATAACCCTTACATCGGGCGATGCAAGTAGCATGCTTATAGCTCTTATATCATCAATGCCTGCGTCTGTGTCAATTATTACATAGTGGGTTGGCTTCCACGGATGAGCGAAGAGAACCGTGGTAAAGAGTAGTGTGACCAGCACTGTTACTATACGACTCATAACTGAAATGTTTGGTTTGTTCTGCCTGTATTACTCACTCTTCTGTGATATGGCGGCTGCCGGTGGAAGTAACAAAAGTAGCAAAAATGCGAAACTCCTTGTTAATCATAGCCTGTATCTGACATATAATATATTGGTCTCTATGGGGAATGCGATAGTTGCTATCTTTGTGCGATATGGCAAGAAGGGTGGCTATGTTTTTGCCCGGTGTTATAGCCGGGATACTTATTATTTCAGGGGTGGGCGCACTTGACAGAATGACCTCTACCGACAGCTATTGCGCCAGCTGCCATATACACCCTCACGCTACAACATCATGGGAGCGGTCGGTTCACAGCGAGACCCGTACCGGTACCCGTACGGGATGTATCGACTGCCACCTGCCCCCAAGGGGTGAAGGGTACTACAGAGCGAAAGCTATAACCGGCTCTAAGCATATATGGGCCAGGCTTACCA
Source organism: Bacteroidales bacterium (assembly GCA_007132995.1). Taxonomy (GTDB): domain Bacteria; phylum Bacteroidota; class Bacteroidia; order Bacteroidales; family VadinHA17; genus SLNP01. Next base: position 2,608 of record SLNP01000085.1, read on the forward strand.
GGGACAGTGCTTCGTTCGACTGGGACTCAAAGGCACTGGCAGAGAATGCCCGGCGTCATACCTATGAGTCTTCATGCATAACCTGTCACCAGAATCTTTTTCCCCTTTCACTCTCAAGGGAGGGTGAAGAGGCACATCTCTACTATACCAACAGCAGGGTCAGGGATGGCCTTCACTGTATTAACTGTCACCTCAATGCCGGTCACTACCGCGAAAACTTTGTGCCGGGAGAGAACCTGCTCTTTGGCTATGCATTGGCAGAAGAGGGAGAGGTTGCTGACGCACCGGCTCTGGTTGAAGAGTTTATCTCTTTCAGGGAGACTATACCCGGAACCTCTGTCTCTTTTAATATGGTAGCTGTACCCGGAGGCACCTTTATGATGGGGTCACCGGAAGATGAACCCTTCAGGAATAGCGATGAGGGTCCTGTAAGGGAGGTTCTTATTGACTCTCTCTTTTTTGGCGAGGTTGAAGTTACATGGGATGAGTACCTGGCCTTCTACTCTATGACATCACAGGCCGGGCGAGCCGATTTTTCATCTGACGAGTATGGCGATGATGTTGACGCCTTTACCGGCGCCAGTCCTCCTTACGGACAGCCTGATCAGAACTGGGGTCTGGGGTCCAGGCCTGCCATCACCATGACATGGCAGGCAGCAGAGTCATACTGCAGATGGCTTTCGGAGATTACAGGCAAGAACTACCGTCTGCCGACTGAGGCTGAATGGGAATATGCCGCCCGGGCCGGTACAACAACCCCCTGGTATGTCGATGCAGATCTGGCTGATATTACAGGGGGCTGGCTGAGAAGGGTGCTCTTTGGGTCTGGCAGCAGGGAACTGCTGAGCCGATACACCATTTATAGTGAAAATAGTGGAGCAAGGACGGGTCATCCTGAATCGGTCAAACCCAATAGCTTCGGATTAAGGAATATGGCGGGCAATGTGGCTGAGTTCTGCTCTGACTGGTACTATGCAGATGCCTACTCCTTGTATCCTGAGGGGTTGGTCGTTAATCCGACCGGACCCCCTTCCGGAAATGAGAAGGTTATAAGGGGAGGCTCATTCCGCGATGATGCTCCTGCCCTGAGGAGTGCGGCGAGAGACCATACCCGTACAGATGAGTGGCAGAGAACCGACCCCCAGATACCTAAAAGTGTCTGGTGGTACTCTGATTGTACCCATGTAGGTTTCAGGGTGGTATGTGACTATGATATCAATACCGGCCGAAGAGCCCCTCGTGATAGTGGCGGAGTAGATAAATGATGATAAGTTGTTGCTGATGGTTTATAACTTATCTGCTTTTAACATCGCCTTCTTTTTTCAAGCAATATCTTTGCAGTGATCGGTACCTTCTATACCTCTGTGCGTTGTGAAGGCTCGCTTCTGTTACGAAAAGCAGCCATGCGGAGTGGGCTGCCGGTCATGTGGTATAAAGGTTAGAATTATGAACAGGAGTTCTTTTACCAGACGGCTGTTTCTCAGACAGGCTGTCAGAGCAGGTGCGGCCGGGGTAGTGATGCCATCGTTAATAAAGGGGTGTAGCTCAGAAAGACGCGCTGTTGTCTCTCCGGTATTCAGAGATATTGCGCCGGAGGGAAGGGAGCTGAGAGCCGGTGTAATTGGCTGCGGTTCCCGGGGAACGGGTGCTGCTACCGACTTTCTTGCAGCGGCTTCGGGTGTAACCATTACAGCCCTTGGCGACCTTTTCGAAGACCGGCTCAACTCATGCCGTAACATACTTAACAGGGAATACTCACAGCAGATAGATGATAGCAACTGTTTTACCGGATTTGATGCCTGGAAAGGTGTGCTGGCAAGCGATATTGATGTTGTGATTCTTGCAACTCCGCCTGCTTTCAGGCCCGAACATTTTTCCGGTGCCATTGATGCCAGAAAGCATGTCTATCTTGAGAAGCCGGTGGCCGTTGATCCTCCGGGCGTTCGTTCAGTTATTGCCACATCGCGTAAGGCTGAAGGGGCAGGGTTATCTGTTGTGGCCGGCACAATCAAGCGGCATCAGAGAGACTATGCTGCCACACAAAGCATGATTGCCGGTGGCGCTATCGGTGATATTGTTTCTGCCAACTGCTACTACAATGTCGGTCGGCTGTGGCATCGTAAGCCTGAACCGCAATGGAGCGAGATGGAGAGTATGGTGCGTGACTGGGTTAACTGGTGCTGGCTGTCGGGCGACCATATCGTCGAGCAGCATATACATAGCCTCGATGTTTTGCACTGGTTTATGGGGGGCTATCCGGTTGCTGCCCTCGGAGTTGGATCGAGGCAGCGCCGGGTAACGGGCGACCAGTACGATAACTTCAGTGTCGATTTTGAGATGGAGGGTGGTGTGCATTACCACAGTATGTGTCGCCAGATTGATGGCTGCCATAATATAGTGGCTGAAAAGATGTGGGGCACAAAAGGTTATACCAATTGCGTAAACACCATCTCTGACAGGGATGGCAATGTTAAATGGAATTACAGCTATCCGGTAGATGATGAGGGCAGGGATACCGGCCGACTGCCTCTCTCTCCTTTTGTGCAGTGCCATATAGACCTGATCAGCGCCATAAGAACAGGGGTTCCTTTGAATGAAGGAGAGGCGGTGGCGATGTCGACCATGGTGGCAATAATGGGGAGGATATCTGCATATACCGGACGCAGAATCACAATGGATGAGATGATGGCTTCCGGCCTGCAGATTGGTCCGGAGAGATATGAACTAGGGCCTGTTGATATACCGGATGTGGTGCCCGTCCCGGGTAATCCTGCCGGCTAATACAATAAAGAAGGGATATTCCCTGTTATCGGGTGATGAGCCAGAGTGGCGAATGCCCCATAGTGTAAGGTTGTTATAAATTTAAAAACAATATGTGTCATGAACCGAATAACTTTTTTACTTCTTGCAGTTATGCTTATTGTTGCATCTTGCGGTGCATCGCGAAAGGGCCTTACTGATGCCGACCAACTGCCCGGGCTGGGGCCGGTGGAAGTTGTTGCCGAAGAGGAGGCTCCACCGGTAACTGAGCCGGAACCCATAAGGGAGGTCGAGGAGAAACTTGTGCCAGTAGATGATAAGCCGGTAGACCCGCACCGCTATTTTGTCATTATCGGTAGCTTCAGATATCCTGATAATGCCCGTCAACATCAGACTGACATCAGGGAAGATGGTTTTAGCTCTGAAATTCTCAGAAATGAAGAGGGGCTTTATCGTGTATCTGTAATGGCCACTAATGATGTCTCTGCTGCCAGGGCCGAGATTATGAGAATACGGAACCGGTTTCCAAAATATAATGACACCTGGCTTCTGATAAGCCGGCAGCAGTAGGCAGGAGCAGCGCCTTTATGCGCCATTCTGGCCTGCGGGAAGCTTCCGTTATAACAGGACCGGTCTGTTTTCTGTTGATGATGTCCGGGCCTACTGTTTTTACATGTCGTGTACATATAATAAGTTATGAAGAGAAGAGTTGTCTTTTTCCTGCTGCCTGCCCTGGTCGCTCTGGCTACCGGCGGCTGTACTCTGCATGATGAGAGTGATGAAAACATTGTGCTGCTGGTGGCCTTCGATGGGTTTCGCTGGGACTATCCCGATCTTTACCATACCCCAAACCTTGAGAGTATGGAGCGGGGCGGAGTGAGAGCTATGCGGCTTTTTCCCTCATTCCCGTCGAAGACCTTTCCAAATATGTATACCCTGGCTACCGGACTTCACCCCGATAATCACGGTATAATTGATAACACCTTTTACTCTCCGGAGCTCGACTACCTTTACCGTATGGGAGATCGTAACGCGGTTGAGAATGGAGATTTTTACTCTGGCGAGCCTATATGGGTTACCGCATCGCAACAGGGCCTGATAACCGGATCATTCTTCTGGGTTGGCTCGGAGGCTCCCATAGGGGGTCGCCATCCCGACTACTGGAAGCGCTTCGATTCGTCTGTGCCCTTCATTGAGCGAATTGACACTGTGGTTAAGTGGCTGGGCTATCCGCCCGATAAACGCCCAAACCTGATAACACTCTACTACGAGGAGCCCGATATGACCGGGCATAACTACGGCCCGGTATCGGAGCAGACCGGAGAGGTGGTAAGGGAGATTGATAGTCTGATTGGCCTGCTGAGAGAGAAAATAGCTCTTCTGCCTGTTGCCGGAAGTATTAACCTTATAGTGCTTTCAGACCACGGGATGGCTGAGATATCGCCCGACCGCTATATCGATCTTACTACGGTTATTCCCCGCGACAGCATGATAGCAGTATATGGAGGTAATCCTGTATACAATATTAATGTTTCTGAATACTATATTGATGAGGCAGTTGCGGCGATAAGGGCACGCGAGGGGATTTCGGGGTGGCATCGCGACAGTCTGCCTGAACAGCTGAATTACGGAAGCAACTACCGTGTACAGCCGCTGGTGGTTGTGGCCGACAGCAGCTGGAGTGTCGGACTTCGCCGTTATGCCGGTTCATACCGCGGAGGTGCACATGGATGGGATCCTGCCAATGGTGATATGCACTCTATCTTTTACGCTGAAGGGCCCGCCTTCAAAAGGGGAGCAGTGGTCGACACCCTCTATAATGTCGATATATACAATGTGGTGGCAGCTATACTCAATATTGAACCGGCACCCAATGACGGAGATGCGTTCAGGGCCTCTGCTCTCTTCAGCGACAGGGCCATAAGGAGGAGGATAGAGGGTTTTAGTATGAATTTAACTGAGAGATGAGTAGTACGATATAAGTGTCTGTAGTATGATTCGATACCTCTATTTAAGGTCTGTTGCCGGGGCCATTCTCTCTGTCCCCTTTTTTCTGGTTTTTGGACTACTGCTGAGCCTGTTCCACCCCATACAGGTTATCAGCAGGAAAACCGGGGGCTACCATGCCCATAAACGCTCGGTCGATATTCTCAATCTGCTGCTTATAAAGTCGCTTATGATATTGGGGGTAAGGGTCCGGTTCAGCGGATTTGAGACCGTTCCCGCCGACCGCCCCCTTGTTATTGTCGCTAATCACCAGAGCGGATACGATATCCCCCCTGTAATTTGGGGGTTTCGCAGCAACCACCCGAAATTTATATCTAAAAGGGATCTGGGCAGGTATATTCCGAGCATCTCATATAACCTTCGGCATGGTGGCTCTGTGCTGATAGACCGATCAAACAGGCTGCAGTCTGTGAAGGAGATTACATCTCTTGGAAAATATATTTCTGAAAACAACTACTCTGCTGCCATTTTTCCCGAAGGAACACGAAGCCGCGATGGCAGGGTGAAGCGCTTTAAAACTGCAGGCCTGACCTCGCTTATAAGATCGGCTCCGGATGCCGCGATAGTGCCATTGGCCATTAAGGGTAGCCGGAATATGAGAGGCGGATTCGCAACACTGCCACTCTCTTTTTTTGTAATTGAGTGCAGGGCTCTTGATCCTGTTGATATCATTGATGACAGGGAGCCTGAAGAGTCAATAAGGGAGGTTGAGTCTATGATAAGGGAGGCTCTGCAGGAAAAGTAGATGACACCTCTGATGGCCGGGGGGAACTTTTTTCGTTTTTGGTTGTTTATTGTTAATCTGATCACAATAAAAAAAATAGAGAGATATGGAGATTACATTTGACGGAGGCAAGGTTATTACCGCTCATATTGCGGGACATGAAATCAGGACAGACCAACCTGTCAAGGATGGTGGCGATAACTCTGCCCCATCGCCCTATATGCTATACCTGGCATCTATCGGCACCTGTGCCGGTGTCTATGTCAAATCATTCTGTGACCAGAGAGGTATATCGGCAGATGGGATATCTCTGGTTCAGAGCATGGAGTTTGATAAGGAGAAGGGTGTTCCCACCCTGATAAAGATAGAGATAAAGGTTCCAAAAGATTTCCCTGACAAGTACCGTAGGGCAATGGTGAATGTTGCCGAACTCTGTGCGGTGAAAAAATCGATAATCAATGCCCCGCAGTTTGAAATTGTCACTGCCGATAATGGCCGGGATGTAAAATAGAGATGCAGGCCGGGCGGCTACAGATGTAATATCTGGCCCGATATGTCGGTTTGTAGTTAGAGTGGGAAGACGATCATGATAAGCGGTATGGCTATTATTACCAATATTATTTCAAGGGGTAGTCCGACTCTCCAGTAATCTGTAAACTTGTATCCTCCCGGGCCCATTACAAGGGTATTGGATTGGTGACCTATAGGGGTGAGAAATGCTGACGATCCGCCTATTGCAACTGACATGAGAAAGGGGTCTGCCGAGTAGCCTAGACCATTGGCAACACCGATGGCTATTGGGGCCATCAATACTACCGTGGCCGCGTTATTTATTATGTCTGAGAGAAACATGGTGAGCACAAGTATGGTCGTTAGCATAAGCCACGGTGGAGCGGTCTCCCCCAGCCTCAGCACCAGCCCTGAGATTCGCGCTGCGCCCCCTGTAGTCTCCAGGGCTACCCCCACAGGTATCATTGCTCCAAGAAGTATTATTACAGGCCAGTCTATACTGGTGTAAAACTTCTTTAGGGGCAATACACCGGAAATTATCATTGCCACGGCGGCTATGGCAAACGAGGCCTGAACAGGTAGAAATCCCGCCACCACGGCGATGATTGAGGCGGCGAATATAGAGAGTGCCAGTGGTATTGTTTTTTTGTAGTCGAGCCTTAACCCTCTCTGTGCCAAAGGTAGACAGCCTAATGACACTATGGTGTCATGCATCAGGTGCTCACGCCCCTGAAGAAGCAGTACATCTCCGTTGCGGAAAATTATCTTTGGCAGGCGCCTGTGAATACGCGACCCTTTCCGGGCAACCGCCAGTAAATTGATGCCGTAACGCCTCCTTAACATTATTTCGGACACTGATTTTCCCAGAAGGGGAGAGTCTCCCATAACCACCGCTTCGCTGATAGCAATGTTTTTAGACCCCTCGGCATCTTTCCTTATCTTCCTGCCCCCTGCCAGCTTGACTCCTGTCTCCTTTACCAGAGTGTTGAGCTCATCGGCATCTGTCTCTATTATCACTATATCTTTCACCTTAAGCTTCTCTTCGGGCTCGGGGGCATGCATCCTTATATTGTCCCGTACCAGCCCCAGTATCTGCATCTCTACCTCTGTAGAGGCTGTAAACTCGGCAATGGACATGCCCTTTGACTGGGAGTCGCGCGCAATCTCTACCTCAGTGATGTAGTTATCTATGTCGAACAGGTCACTGTCACTCTTGCTGGCAGCCCTTTTGGGTATAAGGCGCCAGCCTATAAGGCTGATGAACAGCAGACCCGCAAGGGCCAGTACAATACCCACCGGGGTGAAGGAGAACATGCCGAAGGCCTCTCCTGTCTCATCGGCTCTGAATGTAGCTATAATAATGTTGGGAGGGGTTCCTATCAGGGTCGTCATCCCCCCCAGAAGTGAGGCGAAGGCAATAGGCATAAGTATATACGATGGGGGGTTGCCGCTCTTCCTTGCCAGATGTATTGCTACCGGCATGATTATGGCAAGGGCCCCTACATTGTTCATGAATGCTGAGGCTACAGCCACTATTGCAGAAAGGGTCAATAGCTGCAATACAATATTGGTTCCGACCTTCATTACCCACTTGCCGATAAGCTCAATAAGACCGGACTCTTCGAGCCCCTTGCCTATAACCAGAACTGCAGCTACCGTTATTACAGCAGGGTGGCCAAATCCGGCAAAGGCGCTTTCACCGTCTGTAATTCCGGTAATAACGAGTATGAAAAGTGCAATGAGCGCTGTTATATCATGCCTTACACGCCCCCATGCAAAGAGAACCAGAGCCACCCCCAGGGTTGCAAAAACAATAATATGATCCATAGTTACCGCTTTATAGGCAGTGGCAATATAGATAAAAATGTGCTGCAACCTGTAATCTGAATCAGCATTTTGATTCTCCAGGAACATTGCAGTTACTGCGGAAATGAGGTGTGACGGCATCGGCTGTTTTGTCTCTGCCGGCATAGTGCGGGTTGAAGGAAATACTATCTTTAAGGGGTTTAAAACTAATCCTGACCGTATGCATATATCCGATGGTATTATCTCTGCCCCGGTCTGTATAGCCGCTCATCTGGTTGCCCTGGGAGCTGTGGTGGTTGCCGGCAGAAATAGTACCCCCGATGAGATACCCAAAATGGGAATAACAGGCGCTGCACTGTTTGTAGCATCGCTGCTTCACCTCCCCGTGGCCGGAACCTCCCTGCACCCGGGCCTCTTTGGTATAGCGGGTGTAATACTTGGCAGGAGATCGTTTCCGGTGATCTACACCGCTCTGCTGTTCCAGTCGCTTGCATTCCAGCATGGCGGCCTTCTTACGCTGGGAGTAAACTCAATAAATATGGCAGCAGGAGCATATGCCGCATGGGCGGTCTGGAGTATTAAGGGGCTTCCGGTCTCTGTCAGGGCGCTTGTGGCAGGATTTGCCGGTGTTATGCTACCGGCTCTGCTTATGGTGGTCTCTTTCAGGGTGTCGGGATATCCGGCACAGGTTGGCTACCTGCTGGTGGCATACCTTGTCGCCGCTTCTGCTGAGGCCGTTCTTACCCTCTTTATGGTGTCGTTCTTTCTAAAGGTTAAACCATCTGTTCTGGCTGGTGGGCCGGAACACTAACAGGGTGGGTAGAGGCAATGATTTTGGCATAAGGCTTCCTGACCGGAAAAAGGTTATATTTGACGGACCGGTTAAGCAGGTCAGCCCATAATTGCACCTGACAGGCGATCTCTCTTCGGGGAGAAACCGGTCTGCGTTCCCCGGGGGGGAGTTGTAAAAAAAATGAGTTCGGCCCTATGTGGCTATCAGGACGATATATATATGTATTGTAACAATAGTCATGATATACACCCGGATGAGCGTACTCTTGCAATAAACCCGATGCGACTGTCTGCCCCATATTCAACTAAGGGTAGTATCATGAGTAAAACAGAGAGATGTATGAAGAGAATTGTTCTGTTATTAATTGTTGTTGTTGCCTCTGCTGCAGGGAAGGCCCATGCTCACGGCATTAATCTTTCTGTGACAAGCAGCAGCCCTTTTATTATGGTGAATGCGAACTTCTCAGCAAACGATCCGCTGGTAAATGCTTCTGTTACCATATTCCTTCCGGGGGAAGATGAAGAGGTCTTTCAGAACGGGCGCACCGATTTGGCGGGCAACTTTATTTTCAAGCCTGACAGACCCGGAAGCTGGGTCTACTTTATCGATGATGAGAGAGGCCATCGCAGAAGAAGGGTTATAGAGATAGAGGACTCTTTCTTTGAAGATGAACCTGGGGAGGAGATAGTACTCACCGAAGAGACTGGCAACCCTTTTCTCTCCATACCACCTATGATCAGGGTACTGCTTGTCTTTTCGATTCTGTTTGGTATAACCGGCATATACTACGGCCTTAAGGCGGGTAAGTCGGGTGAGAACAACAAATAGAGAGGGTGAAGCACGACTTTATCGATAAGTATGGCACCCTGAGCTCTCCTCTGCACAGGCTTGACCCGAGGGTGAAAATTGTCTGCCTCTTTCTGGCCATAGTGGTGATTGCCAGTGAACCGCTTACCTCGGCTATTGTGCCCTTCCTGCTCTATCTGGTAGTGGTTGTTTCGCTAACCCTCATCTCAGGTGTGCCCTTTCGGTATGTCATCGTAAGGCTCCTTGTGGCTTCGCCATTTATCGTTGTGGCTGCGCTGTTTTTCTCTTTTACACTGTACCTTACCGGCGGCGATGGAGGCCCCGGTTCCCCCGAAACTTTTATTATGCCCGGTGTTGTGATATTCTCCAGGGCCGTGCTTTCGGTCTGGCTTCTTATACTTCTTACATCGACTGAGCGCTTTCGCCGGCTGCTTGAAGGTATGCGGGGGCTGAGGCTGCCGCCTGCCGTTACAACGATATCGGCGCTGCTTTACAGATACCTCTTTATTATTTATGATGAGGTGCTGAGGACCACCAGGGCGAGGGAGAGCAGAACCCCCGGAAGGCTGCGGATTAATCGTTTCAGGGTTTACGGTAATCAGCTTGCCCTTATTTTTATACGGAGCTGGGACAGGTCTCACACTGTTTACAGATCGATGCTGTCGCGTGGCTTTAAAGGTGATTTTCCCGGCATGCAGAGGCTCGAAGCCGGATGGAATGATCTGGTCTTTGCGCCTCTGTTTCTTTCTGTTATGATTATAATAAGGATAAGAGCCTGGGAGAGGCTGATTTGACCGGAAAACTGTTAATAATATATGGCGTTGTCAGTTAAAATAGAGAATCTGAGCTACAGCTATGAACCGGGGAAGCCGGTGCTGAAATCGGTTTCTATTGAGGTTGCCCCGGGAGAGTGTGTCGGAATTATCGGACCATCTGGAAGCGGGAAGTCTACCCTTCTGATGCATCTTAACGGGGTGCTCAGGGGCGATGGGACTGTCCGTATTGGTGACCTTCTGGTAAATGAGAAGAGTATAGCAGAGGTGCGGAGGGTTACAGGGGTGGTTTTCCAGGATCCCGACGACCAGCTTTTTAATCCGACAGTAGAGGAGGATGTGGCGTTCGGACCACTCAACTTTGGGCTGACACCGGAGGTTGTTAGAGCAAGGGTTGGCGAAGCTCTCAAGGCCATGAACCTCGAGGGCTTTGAGACCATGACCTCACACCACCTCTCTTTTGGCGAGAGGAAGAGGGTAGCCCTGGCAACAGTACTGGCAATGAGGCCTGAGGTTATAGCTTTTGACGAGCCTTTCTCAAACCTTGATCCGGCAATGGTGCAGCAGCTGACCGGATTGATAAGGGGTATGGAGGCCACCCTGGTGGTGGTCTCTCAGTCTATTCTTCCCCTGCTGGTCTGTTGTGACCGTATTGCCATACTGAAAGATGGAGAGGTGGTGGCTGTGGCACCGCCGAGGGAAATAGCACGCAACAGCGACCTGCTTCGCTCATGTGGGCTCGACATCTCATTCTACCGCGATATCTGTATCGATTATCTTTAGTAATGCGGCTGGCAGGGCCTGTGAGGGCTCCGGAGATATTATCTTATCAGGGCCTGGAGGCTGTCGTAGAGGGATTCGGAAAATCTTGTGTAAAAGGCCTTGTTTGGTTCTTCAAGGCTCTCCCGGTACTCGTCCATCTTTTCGATCAGAAATTGTATCTCTTCCGGTTCCATCGGCTTTATAAGCTGTTCAAAGACGGCTCGCCTTACAACGCTGCATCTTATTCTGCCAAATATTACCCCGCTTATATACTGATCGGGATCTCTGGGGAATACCTCCATAACAACCAGTCCCAGAGACTCAAGGGGGATGTTGTTTCTAAGGTCTCTCATCAGGGGGGCGGGTACGGTGTTGTCAGGAATAGAGTCGCCGTGATAGATCTCACTGAAATCGGTGTGTCCGGACAGGCCGAGGTTGTTCAGGTCACTGTCAATAACCCTTATTCCGCCATATTTCTCTATAATACCTTGCATGAAGAGTGTGTCGCGTCTACTTCGGGCCCTTGTCAGAAGGTGATCCCATCCGGAACGGGGGTTGACCCGGTAGTAGATAAGTGAATCTTTGAAAAGGGCCTGAAAATCCCACAGGATGCCGCGAAACCTGAACCCCTCAACCTCTTCCAACAGTTCAACCCGGTTAACCTCATTGCTGCTGATATCGAGATGGTAGAGGCCGAAATCTTCCATTATTGTTCTGCCCCTTGCCCCTTTAGGGTTGCTGACAAGGTAGGTCTTCCTGTGCCTGAAGGTTGAGCTTCTGGCAAGGAACAGAACCTCCGACTGCTCCTCATTCCAGACAGCAGGATGCAGGGTGTCATAGCTCATTGTGATGCTGTTGGTGAGGCATGATGTTAGTGACAAAACCGACAGCGTCAGTATTGTTAGCGAGGCCAGAGTGACCGGTCTGATCTTGGTTGGGCGGATTGACATAGCGAAAATATTAAGGTTGTAGCTATTTGCCATTACAAAATAAAGCAACCTTTATGGTAATAGCAAACTACCCCCTTCTCTTCTCCCTCTTTCTCTTTTTCTCTCCCTTTGGCTTGCGGAAGCGGGGCTCTGACTCTTGTCCGGTGAATTCGTAGTTTTCAGCTGCTTCAACATTGATTCCCTCGAATATGACACTATTCATGCCTTCGATAACCTTTTTTGCCTGCGAACTTTCAACCTCAACGGCGGTTGCCCTTCGGAATATCTCTATTTCACCTATATGAACCTTTTGATTGCCGGCAACAGCCGATACAAAATCTATTACATCACGCTTTGTAATCCCTTTACCCTTGCCAATATTGAAAACAACTCTGGACATTGACCTCTCACCCCTCTTTCTTCTCTCTCTGCCTCCCGGCTTAGTGTCCCGCTTGCCATCTTCTGCTACATTCAGGTCAGGCGCCTCTCTGTAGTAGTTAAGAAAACGGTTAAACTCTGTTGAGACAAACCTCTTTATTATCTCCTCTTTCGACAGGTCGGAAAGCATCTGGTTGACCCTCGACATATATGGCATTATACGCTGTTCGTCGACATCAGATTCCCTCATCTTCTCAATCATACTGAAGAGCTGCCTTTCACATATCTCCTCTCCTAGCGGTACAGGCAGTTCTGTCATCTTCTTGCGCAGTACCTTTTCTATCTGCGATATTCTGCCACGCTCCCTGAGGTTTATAATAGATATGGCTATACCTGTTTTGCCAGCCCTTCCGGTACGCCCCGAGCGGTGAGTGTAGACCTCGGTGTCGTCAGGCAGGTTGTAGTTCACAACATGTGTGAGATTGTCAACATCGAGCCCCCGGGCTGCAACATCGGTTGCTACCAGAAGGTTTAAACTCCTGTTTCTGAATTTCTGCATTACATAGTCGCGCTGGGCCTGCGACAGATCTCCATGCAGGGCTTCAGCATTGTATCCCTCTTTCATAAGCGAAGCGGCTACATCTTTTGTCTCCTGCCGGGTGCGACAGAAGACAATGCCGTAAATGTCAGGGTAGTAATCGACAATTCGCTTTAGCGCTTTATACCGGTTTCTGGCACTTATCATATGAAATATGTGAGTGACATTGTCGGCTCCCGCATTTTTTGTTCCCGCGGTAATCTCCAACGGGTTGTTCATGTAGGTTCTGGCTATTCTGTTTATCTCGGCCGACATGGTTGCGGAGAAGAGGAGGGTGCTCTTTTCGCGCGGGGTCTTTTCAAGAATGGCGTCGAGGTCTTCCCGGAATCCCATCTTTAACATTTCGTCTGCTTCATCAAGCACCAGTGTGGCAACAGATGAGAGATCGATTTTTTTGCGTCGCACCAGATCGTGTGCCCTGCCGGGTGTGGCTACCACAATGTGTGCACCGCGCTTCAACTGACCTATCTGCTTGTCGATAGAAGCGCCGCCATAAACGGCAACAATGCTCAGTTGCCGCATGTGCTTGCCAAAATTCTCAAGGTCACGGGTTATCTGGAGGCAGAGCTCTCTTGTGGGGCTAAGAACCAGGAGTTGGGGGTAGTTTGCTGAGAGGTCTATATCCTGCAATGCAGGCAGTCCGAATGCAGCAGTTTTACCTGTGCCGGTCTGTGCCAGTCCGATTATATCACGCTTCTCTTTAAGTAGAACAGGGATTACCTCTTTTTGAATTGGCGTAGGAACGACGAATTCGAGTTCATCGATTGCCTTCAGGAGCTCTGGTGCGAGCTCCATCTTTGAAAATAACATATATCAAAATTTGTGAGTCTTCCCGTAGCGACTCTTGTTGTGACTGACAGGTTAACTCTGTTAATACTTGGAGTGTAATTCCGGTACCCGGGAAACAACTTTCCGGAACCGAATGGTAACCTTGACAACCAATGAAATTTTCAGGTTTTACGGGATAGTCAGATCGATCGCTAACACTCTGATAAATCGGGCGCAAAGGTAATCAATAAAATGAATTATTACTCCTTTCACTGTTAATCCTGTAGGATTACTCCTTTTCAGTCGTGATACCGGGACGGATTACTCGCTTCGCTCGTGATCCTCAACAGGGGTGCTTAACAAAGAAAAGCCACGCTGTGCTTCGCACAGCTCACCTTTCAATCCTGTTGGATTACTCGCTTCGCTCGTGATCCTCAACAGGGGTGCTTAACAAAGAAAAGCCATGCTGTGCTTCGCCCAGCTTCCGGCTTTCAGTTTCCCTTAAGAGTCACTGTCCACTCAATAAAACCAGCTGCCAGAAAAGCCACGCTGTGCTTCTCACAGCTCACCTTTCAATCCTGTTGGATTACTCGCTTCGCTATTTAATCCTTTCGGATTACTCGCTTCGCTCGTGATCCTCAACAGGGGTGCTTAACAAAGAAAA
>SLNP01000082.1 GCA_007132995.1 Bacteroidales bacterium
CTATAAAACCGATCCCCAAACTCACTGAAGCCTTGACGTTGCTCCCGCTGGTCGCGAGCTCGCCCGGCTTCGCCGACCTCGGTTTTGGTTCTTTTGGGTCAAGCCAAAAGAACAAGAGAAAACTTTGAGCCACCCCAAAAAACAGAAAATCACCCTTACGCCATAAAAAGATAAAGCCAGGCCTTTAAAAAGCCTGGCTGCCCCTTTTACGGGTATATCTCTGAGATTGCCTGTGTAAAAGTAAGATCAAATAGTGTGCCAAAAAACATTGTCACCTCTCCACATTGACCTTTGCTGCCCTCTCAAAAGGGGCATCCCTGTCAAAAATATAGCGATAGGTTATATGCTTTTTTTTCACTGAGGCTCCTATCTGCTCCATCAGGTGCATCATCGAGGGGTTAAAGTCACCTATCCAGTTAAACTCAAGCTCACGGTAAGGGAAACGGGGATGGTTTACCGAGTTGGCAAAGGCGATTATAAGGGCACCCTCAACCCCTCTTTTCTGGTGAGAGGGTACCACCCCGAAAATGAGACCGAAGGCCCTTTTTACAGAGCGGGCAATATGACGGTGGTATAGAAACCTAACCTTCCCTGCAAGCCCCATCCTGCCATTCAGCCTCTTTATTATCGGATTAATCTCGGGCAGCATTATAAAAAAGCATACCGGTTCATCTTTATAGTACCCAAACCAGAGCAGCCTCCGGTCTATTATAGGCTTCATCTTCTTAAAGAGAATTTTAGCGTGGGCCTCACTGATGCCCCGGCCGCCCTGATATCCGGCCCACGCCTCATTGTACACCTTCATAAAGTGCAGAGGAACACTGGCCATCTCACTTTTCGACGGGAATGAAAAGCGGTAATCCGGATTTGACATCACCTTCTCTGCCTTGGCCATTATTACCGGATTGACACCCTCTTCAGATACTTCGCGGTGATAGGTGTACTGATTAAAATAGTTTTTGAAGCCGTAAGATTCAAACAGATCCCTGTAGTATTGGTAGTTGTAGGGCATTGCATAGTTGGGGGGATAGAAACCCTCAACAAGAAGGCCCCACCACCTGTCCCGGTCGCCAAAATTGATGGGGCCGTCCATAGCCTCCATACCTCTCCCGGCAAGCCAGTCACGACATTTGTCAAAAAGTGCAAAAGCGACCTCTCTGCTATTTACAGACTCAAAGAAACCGATACCCCCTGTTGGCTGGCGGGCTGCGGCGGCACTCTTTTTATCGTAGAAGGCGGCAACACGACCAACAACATCGCCATTGCTGTCTATGGCAAGATACCTTACCGCATCACCGGTACGAAACAGCCTGTTTCTCTCCCTGTCAAAAACAGACTCTATATCATCATCAAGTGGTCTTACCCAATTACGATCATCTTTGTAGAGCTCAACAGGAAAGAGGAGGAATCTTCTGGCATCCTCTCTGTCACTAACCTCGGTAATTTTTACAGAACTCATACACGCCTGTTGAAAATCGGTTCATACTGCATGTCGATCAGTCGCCTGTAGTGGTGAATGGATTACGCGAACCTCCTCCTACAAGGCGTATAACCTCTCTCTCTTTAATATTGTATCTGTCGCCCCGTCTTAAAAGGAAAAAGCGTCCGTCATTCCGAAGTGTAAGTGAGTCGCTCCTGCTGCCGCTCCAGAGGCTATGATCATAAATTGCAACAAAGCTCTCTCCCAGAACCTCAAGCTCATTCCCCTGTACCAGCACGGCGGTATTCTCATCTATACCTATGCCGAGCAGTGAGGGATACTCCTCTATCACCTCCAGAAGGTCGTTCTGCCTGTTCCTTACCAGAAGGTGCTGATCTATTGCACTGTTGGTTATGTATCCGAAACCCCTGGTATGGCTCCCCATCATTATGGTGTTGGTAGCGGTGTCGCCCCTTACAAGGTAGCTGCCCTGTATGGTAGCACCAGCCGAGCTGCCCCCGATGACTCCGCCACGATCAAGCAGCGCCCTGAACTCCCTCTCGGCAAGGGTTCCGCCGTATGCATCAACAAGTCTCCACTGCCTTCCGCCACCAAAGAAGATTCCTCCCGCCTCGCGTATTACCGAAGCGAACTCCTCGCTATCGGCAACCTCGGGGTCGTAGGTATGCAGAAGCTCTACATTCCGGGCTCCGGCAGAGGTTAGCAGAGAGACCGTCCTGGCGGTATCGAAGCTGGCCCGGCCGCTCGAGGTAGGTACAAAGAGTATGAGAGCATCTTCACCTCCCGCCAGCGATATAAATCTGTTAACCACAGAGGTGTCCCGAAGGCTCCCGCCCGCAATAATAAGTGAGCCTGCTGCGGGGCCCTCACTGTTGTACTCAACATCTGCGGTAATGGCTCTCTCGCTGCACGAGCCCACAATGGCAGCAACAGATATAGCCGCTATAACAGATAGTAGTCCGATCTTTCTCATATCTATATCCAGTAGTTGTCAGAGGGGCATGGCCACAATCTCAACAATGGCTGCAGGCATGTTGCAGCCTTCAGGGCAGACCTCCTCCGCAGGTTAATAAAAAACAGCAGCAATCTATCAAATTGTACCCAATTATCAAATACCAAAAATGGTGCGGCGACCATATCCCGATAAGCCCCAACGACCGGTTCGCCACCACATAAGGCACAGACCGGCAACAAAAGGCTGCACAATGCAGAGCGATGGTACAGGGAAACAGAGACCCGGCAGAGCGGTTAAACCCTTACACGGAGTGCAAATATGAAGTTGCGCCCGGGCGCAACAACTCCCGATGAGTAGGGCCTGTAGCCAAGGTCAAGTATGTTCTCTACCCCTCCCGTAAATGTAGCCCAACCACTCAGCCTCCAGGAGAACTTCATATTGAGTGTTGCCCATGCAGGAGAGTAGGGCCTCCCTTCATCATCTTCGGCGTATATATGGGGTTTGCTCCTCTCGGAGGGGGCCATTCTATCAAAGCTTTTACTGCCATTAAAGAGGGTATAGATATCGGCCTCCAACCTCTCATTCTCAAAGATAAGACGGGCAGACCCGAAGAGAGGGGCTGTATGCCTCAGGGGCACATCATCCTGATCATAACCATCTGTAAAGTTAATGTCTGACCTGAACATCAGGTTGCGCCCCAGGTTGGCCACAAAGTTGATATGGAGCCCGTAAACATTGGCCCTGCCGGCATTTACTATCGCCTCTACCCTGCTCAACTGGCCCTGATACATAATTGAGTCGGCGCCGTTGAAGAGAAAATCACGCCTGACCATCGCGTCACTCAGAACGGTATAGAAAATATTGGCGCCCAGCTGCACCCCCTGAAACAGATGTGTAGAAAATCCGAAGTCTGCATTATACGCATACTCCGGCCTCAAATCGGGGTTGGGCACAACAACCACTCCGGGCGCCGAGTCAAACACCTTGCCAGCATCATCGAGGTTGGGAGCCCTGAAACCTGTAGAGAGATTCATGGTTAGTGTTGTGGCCTCAGTAATTACGCCGACTATACCGGAGGAACCGGTCAGCGCTCCTCCCGAGAGAGAAAATTCACTGAAGGGGAACCCATACCAGCTGTTGTCTTCAATCTCAGAACTGAGAGTTGAGTAGTTATATCTCAGTCCGCTGTTAATATTGAGTCGCGGCGAGAAAGAATGCCTGTAGCCGGTGTAGATGCTATAGCCCGTGTAGCGGTTATCTCCGTCAGGGTACCTTGGGGCGGCAGGTGAGTCGCTCATCTCAACAATATCGGTAACTCTGGCTGTTGAGGTAATATCGTTCATCACGAATTCTGCCCCGTAATATATAAGGTTATCACTACCACTCTGCTTTTCAGCATCGATGTTGACAGAAAAAATATCGACCCTCTCTTTCTGACTCCTTCTATGGGGCGAACCAAACGCACTGGTATGGCGGCTCTCTTTAAAGAGCTGGCTGGCAGCAACAACCCTCAGATTGTCGGTCAGTGCCGTCGGCGCGCTATACTCGGCCGTGCCGGTTGTAAGACTCCATCGCTGGGGGCCGTAATACCAGTCACCAAAAGCGAGTTCGCCATCTCTTCTGACTATTAGCCTGTCATAGCGTGGAACCGATGAGACCTTGGTGAATATATTGGAGACCATAAGGTCAATATTGTCCGAAGCCCTGAAGCGAAGTTTGTTAACCGCACTCAGGTGGTTATAACCTGTAAAGCGCTGGCGCCGCGGATCGCTGTTTGCCACTACCTTGTCCTGCCCATCTTCCCTGACAACATAGTCAGGCCTCATATAGCTGTCATACTGCGGCCTGCCCATTCGTAAATCGCCATAGTCGGAGTATGTGAATGCTGAGAGCAGCGCCATTCTCCGCTCACCGATATTAAGGGTTACATGGCCGGTCTTCTCTCCCGACGCGGTTGAGTATCTGGTATATGCTTCAACAGAACTGTTCAGTTCATCGTTTAGCGACACCATGGGTCTTCTGGTCGAAAAACTCATAACACCGCCTATCGCATCACTCCCATATATTGCAGCCCCGGGGCCAAAGACCACTTCTGTGCGTTCAATAACAGAGGGATCAATCGCTGTCACGCTATGAACATTTCCCTCGCGATATATCGCATTATTCATTCGTACCCCATCTACCACCAGCAACAATCTGTTGGCCGAGAAACCGCGCACCATAGGACTGCCTCCACCCTGCTGGCTCTTCTGAATAAAGACCTCGCCGGTAAGCTCAAGAAGGTCTGCCGCCGTCTGAGGGTTGCCCATCTCAATAACGGGCCGGGTAACCGGCGTTATCCGGTTGGGGATCTCTTCAGATCGGTCCTCCCTGCGTCTGGCAGTAATTATCGACTCCTCGAGCTCAAAAACCCTTCTGTTGAGCCTTACAATATACCCCTTCCTCTCAAGCTCATCTGCGGAAAGGCAAAGCGGGTCATAAGCGAAGTGCTGAAAACAGACATTATCAGACGCCATAAAGGGCGACCTTCTAACAAGGCCGGCAGGATTAGATATACCGTAAACCCCGCTTCGACTGTCTATAACCGCAACATCGGGTATCGGTTCATCCGTCTCGCTATCGAGAATCTGTATGGTGCGGTCGCCTTCGCTTTCCGGCAATGGCAATATAGTGCCACCCACTGTGGTTACCACAAAGAAAGAGATGAGAATAGCGAAGCCCCTTTTAACCATTTCTGAGGTCATGTTTCGGAGGGTAGGGTTTATTTATAAAAAGGTCCTGCCCTGCCACAGATTACAATCCCGTTATAAAAACCACAAAGCTATAAAAAAAGGGGATACTCTCTGTTGCCGGTAAAAGATTATGCAGCATCGGCGTAGCAATTTATTAACAGTCGGAGGAAGGGTAAGAGCTCACTCAGCACACTTTTTAAAACCACTTTTTTTGTACATTTGTGAACCGGGTGAAGGCAGAAAAGAGAGAAAAGTTATCGTCTTGAACAGGAAGATCATCATAGCAATAATACTGCTTCTTCTGCTGGTAGCAGGGGCCATGTGGCTACTGACACGCAGAGATATGGCAGGAGGTCCTGTTTTACCCTTCAGGGCCATACCCACAGATGCCGTCTTTATCATCAAGACACCATCTCAGAGCGACTTTACGGGAGCCCTTGCCGGAAGAGGAGGTCTGCTGGCAGATCTGGCAGAAGTTCCGGAATTGGAGGCGCTCTACAGCGGACTTATAACCCTCGACACGCTCTTCAGCAGGCGCGAGCTGAGGCGGCTAACCGGTTTTGGCAGCAGCGCTCTCTCTTTCCATGTAACCGGAAGGGGCCGGCTCAGCACACTGCTCACTATGCCGGTTTCACCAGAGATACGATACAGGCATCTTGACGAACTGTTATCGGGAGCGGGATTCACAATAGCGACAAAATCTGAATATCAGAGTGCACAGCTTTACAGTATAGAGTGGCTTTCGGGTGAAGATAGTGCTACGGCATGGGTCTGCCTGCGCCCCGGCCTTTTACTGGCCTCAACATCACGAATAGTACTGGAGGCTGCTGTAAGGCAGTATGATCATGATGGTGATCTTCGGGCGGAGAGTTCATTTTCCAGGGTAGCCTCGACAGGCGGACGCAATGAAGATCAGCTCTATATACTTTTTGGCAACCTGCCCCGTCTGCTTGCAGATATGACCTCGGGCAGAGGCAACGAGCTGGCAGAGATTGCAGGGAAGCTGGCAGGCACCGCGGGTGGAGACATCACCCTGAGAGACCGGTCTCTCACCATACATGGATACACCGACGCCCCCGACCCTTCACACACCCTGCAGAGATACCTCCGGGCAGAGGCGGTCAGCTTCAGCTCTCCATCAATACTTCCCGCAGCCACGGCACAGTATGAATCGGTCTCCCTCTCTGTTTTTGAGCGGTATGGTTCTGACATCCGCGACCGCTCGGTTCCATCACTTATAGCCAGCCAGATAGCGCCATTTCTGGGCAGGGAGGTGACCCGTGCACGACTCGAAATAAGAGAGCTGCCGACCTCCGAGAGCATGGTGTTGATATATGAGATTACCAACCGGGCGCATCTGGAAGAGGCTATCCGCAATATTCTGGCAGAGTCAGGTACAAGCGATCCGGTACGGTGGTTCAGCCCGGACGATGAGAACCGTATAGCTGTTTACCGCTCCGGCCGGCCCGGGCTTCACGAGTTTACCGTACCGGGGTTTGCAGGCGACTTCAATGACATCTACTACACCTTTCATGACAACTATCTCATTACCGGGAGCTCATACACCACAGTTACCAGAGTGCTTTATGACAATATTCTCAACCGCACCCTTATAAACGATGTCGCATTCAGAGACTTCAGGCGGTCTTTACCATCCAGGGGTGTCTACTCATTCTATGCGGTTCCGCATAAAACAACATCCATTCTGGAAGAGTTACTCACCCAGCGGGCGTCTGCTGCCCTAAGCAGGAATATCGCCACCCTCAGGAAGGTAGAGGCTATAGGGTTTCAGTTCACCCCCGGCAATAACATGTTATACCACAGCCTCTCGGTATCGCTTACAGATGAGGTGAGAGAGGAGACGCGGAGTGAGTGGGAGACACTTCTTGATACCGTTGCAGCCAGCAAGCCATTCTTTTTCACCAATCATAACACAGGGGCCAGGGAGATCTTTGTTCAGGACGAAAACCACAACGCCTATCTTATTAACTCAGCGGGGCGGGTGCTCTGGAAGGTTCCGGTAGGTGAGAGAATAGTTGGTCAGGTCTTCATGATAGACTATTACCGTAACGGCCGCCTTCAGCTACTCTTTGCAGGGAGGAACCATCTGCACCTGCTCGATCGCAACGGCAACTATGTAGACCGTTACCCTGTAAGGCTTCGCTCGCCGGCCACCAGTCCCCTCTCACTCTTCGATTACGAAGGTGATAAGAACTACAGGCTTTTTATTGCAGGCGAAGACAGGAACATTTACCTCTACGACAAGAGCGGTAATCTGGTAAGGGGGTGGAATATCTTCCAGACCGCCACCCAGGTCCGATCTGAGATACAGCATTTCCGTGTAGATGGCCGCGACTACATTGTGGCAGGCGATGAGACAGGAATTTACATTCTTAACCGCAGGGGCGAGGTGAGGCTTACCGCCAAAGAGCCTGTAAGAAAGGCCCGCAACAGCAATATACGCCTCGCCACAGGCGGCAGGCCGGCCATAATCTTCTCGGCTCCCGATGGTGAGATACAGATGGTCGACTTCGAGGGCACTGTTGACAGGCTACATCCCTCAGGGTTTGGTGAAGAGCACTACTTCGAGTATTTCGACATCACCGGCAACGGAGTTGGTGAGTTCCTTTTTATTGACAAAGGGATATTGTACATTTACAGCAGCAATGGGAGAAGGCTTTTCAGGAGAGATTTCAGGACAGACGACCTCTCCGGCCCCATAGGTTTTATTTTCCCCGGCAACGAGAGGGGGGTAGGGGTCGTGGACACCAGCAACAGCCTTGTCTATGTTGTCGATAAAAGTGGAGATGATTTTGGCGGATTCCCCCTCAGGGGTGCATCGCTCTTCTCCATCGGACGGTTAACCGCATCGACACAGTATAATCTTATTGTCGGAGGAACCGACAGTTTCCTCTACAATTATGTTATCAGGAGATAAGAAACAGTAAAAGTTACTTGATGATGAAAGCAGAAAAGAGAAGCATAACGGCAGCTATTGTAGTAGTGTTGGCACTACTGGTTGCTTCGTGTGTAAAAGAGACCTTCGATCTCAACAAGGTAGATGAGACCATCAGCTATTCGCCTTCGCTTGTGCTGTCTGCTGCATCGGGCAAGGTAACGCTCATCGACATCCTTAAGCCCAACGACACTATAGTTTACGATGAGAGTGATCTTCTCAAGATCATTTTTCGTGAAGACTCGGTGTTCAGCTTCGAGATGGAAGAGTTGATTGACCTTGATGACATCTTCTCATTCAGCGAATCGTACAGCGTTGGCGCCGTCTCGCTCGACGACGATGTTTCGCTTCTGGAGATGACCCTGGGGTTTATTTCCAACTACCTCGATCCTGTGCTCAGAGATCAGCTTCAGGCCCTTGACGATGGCGATCCGCACCCCTTTCCCGAGATTCCGGCAACATCACTTGGAAGTCACAGCTTCGATATTCTGGCCAATTATGAGCATGCCACATTTACCGGAGGAAGGCTTGAGGTAACGGTTACCAATGGGCTTAATGCCCCTCTGAGCGGAGCACAGATAGCTATATACGACAGCGACAATGACATGCAGATAGGGAGCGACCTCTTTATCCCGGCAATAGGAGCCGGTGAAAGCCATACCGATCAGATAGCTCTTACCGGCAGGAG
Source organism: Bacteroidales bacterium (assembly GCA_007132995.1). Classification (GTDB taxonomy): domain Bacteria; phylum Bacteroidota; class Bacteroidia; order Bacteroidales; family VadinHA17; genus SLNP01. The sequence continues at coordinate 8,773 of SLNP01000082.1, forward strand.
CATGAGCAACTCCCTCTACGCGACCATAACACTCAACGGTAGTCCGGGCACATCAGATCCCGTGATAATAAGTATGGATGACCTTGTCAGTTTCACTGTAGAGGCGAAAGATATGGAGGTCTCCTCCGGCAGGGTAATACTGCCCGAGCAGCTTCTTGTAGCATTCGAAGATGAAGAGACAGTTTCGTTCGATCCGGGCGATGATATTGAAATAACAGAATTTCGCATAGAAGAGGGTTCTGTCGACTATACAATAACATCTAATATTGATCTCGATGTAGATATTGATCTTGTTATGCCGACATTTTTCAGAAACGGTGTTCCCTTCTCTGAAAACATCTATATAGGCACAAACTCCGTGGTATCGGGCAGCTTCGATGCTGATGGTCTCCATGGCCTGTTTGATACCGATCCGCTGCAGCCCTTTAACCGGTTTCCGGTAAACTACAACATCACGGTCAGCTCTAACGGGCTAATGGTCGATTTCAATATGAGTGATGAGATAGCCTTCGATATCGAGATGGGGTCGCCCACCATAGACTTCGTGAAAGGTTACTTTGGTCACATAGTAGAAGATCTGGAAAGCGACACAATAGACCTTGAGATCGAAGAGTTTCTTGAGCTTATCACTGGCGATTTCTATCTGGCCGACCCCTCTATCGCCATAGAGTACCAGAACTCTTTTGTAGTACCACTGCAGCTAAACATAGAGGCCGAAGGGAAGAGAGAGGGAGAGCCCCCTGTACAGCTCGGGCTTGCCCCCTTCACCATCAGCTATCCCGACTACCCCTCTGAGAGAGACAGAAGTGATGTTTTCATAATAAACCGTGACAACTCATCGCTGCCTGAACTCATCTCACTGCCTCCCGGAGAGATGATACTTGGTGGCAGTGCCACCCTTAATCCCGGTGGCAACAGCGGTGCCCGCGACAATGTTATTTTTGGCGACAGCCGGATAACAGGCAATATGGAGGTTACCCTCCCCTTCGATTTCTACATTAACAACCTCACTTTCGCAGACACCCTTGAAAACTTCATGAAGCTTGATGAAGATTCAGACGATGAGATAACCCCTGACGATTTTGACCAGATCCGGCTTGACCTCACTGTAGAGAACGGCTTCCCACTGGGCGTGACCGTCAGATTTATCTTCTATGACAGCGAGACCGACCAGCAGATACACGCATTGAGTGTACCAGGAGACGGTACCGACATAATGATATTTGAGCCGGCACCGGTTAACGCAGAGGGCAGGGCAACAGGCATTACCGAGAAGCTCACCCGCATACTGATTGACAGGGAGTTCTTCGATGCATCGCAACAGGCCGACAGCATAATAATAGAGTTCACCCTCAACACAACCGGCTCAGGGTCGCAGAGTGTAAAGATCTACTCCGACTACTCGATCGGTTTCAAGGCGGCAGTAGCTGTCAAACCAAACATTACCATAACCCAATAATGTCAACTCCATGAAAAGAGTCATCGCAATAATCACGGTACTACTCCTGATAAAGGGCGCCGCGGCACCCCTGAAGGGTCAGATTCAGACCAGCACTCTCTACTTCATGAATCTTCCCCAGAACCAGTTGCTTAACCCGGCACTGGCTCCTACCAACAGTTTCCACCTGGGGCTCCCGGCCATTTCGGGTGTAGGTTTTACCTTCAACACAAATCTCATAAAACTGACCGACATCATCGGCAACACCCCCGGAGACTCAGTAATAACACTTCTCCATCCGGACTTCGATCAGGACAGTTTTCTCGACAAGGTGGGCAGGGGCACCTACATAAACCCCTCTGTTGGCATTCAGACCCTTGCCGTTGGGTTTCGGGTGGGTAACGATCTCTACTTCACCCTTGGCATTACAGACCGTATGGATGGCGGTATCGCACTGCCGGGCGACATTTTCAGCCTTGCCCTGCGGGGCAACGAACAGTTTGTGGGTAGTCGTGTAGATCTCTCAGACCTCGATGCCCGGATGGCATGGTACAGGGAGTACAGTGCCGGCTTCTCAAAAAGTTTCACCCCCCAGCTTCGTCTAGGAGGCAGGGTGAAGTTTCTCACCGGCATAGCCGGCATATCAGCCGACAACCGCAACACATCAATAAGTGTGCTGAACGACTACTCTCACCGCCTCAACACCGACATAGGCATTAACATCTCGGCCCCCGTCACGGTAGTGCTCGATGGTGATAACAATATAGATGATATTATTTTTGATGAATCGGCGGTTGAAGATCCCGGATTCTTCTTCAACATGGGCAACAACGGCTTCGGTATTGACCTTGGTGCCGTTTACCAGCTAAATCCGCGCATTGAGCTCTCAGCCGCCCTGAACGGTCTGGGTTATATAAGATGGAAGCAGGATGTCACCAACATTACTGCCAACAACGAATTCACCTTTTCCGGATTCGATCTAAGTACTGTAATCGACGGCACCAAAGAGTTTGATGAGATGGCAGAGGAGCTGCTTGACTCGCTTATAGCCTCATTTGTCATATCCGACCGTAACGATCCATTTACCACCTACACCCCGGCCAATTTTTCCCTGGGAGCCTCATACGGGTTAACAGAGAGCATTTCGGTAGGAGTTCTCACCAACGCCCTTTTTACCGGTGGCAGGGTACATCCGTCGCTTATGCTTTCGGCAAACGCCAATCTTGGTTCGGTATTCACCGCCGGCATAAACTACACCGCCATAAACCGTAGTTTCAATAACATAGGCGCTGGCTTTGGTGTTCGCCTCGGACCACTTCAGCTCTACACCATTGCCGACAGAATACCGCTCACATTTAATGAGTTGATACTGCCCGATGGTGATGGCGCATCTATCTTTCTTCCGGACAACTGGAACACTATGTCGCTCCGTTTCGGTCTCAATCTTGTATTTGGCAACAGGATCAAGAAGCGGTCTGATGCCCCCATGCTGCAACCTACCCAGCCACTTCTATGATTATGATTGCAGGTATTGGACGAACCATACTGCTTATAATACTGGTCTTCTTTATAGTGAGGCTGGTATCGACCCTCTCACTGATATGGAGTGGCAGGCGTAGCCGAAAGGGTGCATCTTCCCGACAGGGAGACATAAAGGGAGGCAGGCGTACCCACCGTAAAGGAGTGCCACGGGACATAGGAGAATATGTCGACTACGAAGAGGTAGATGATGACGATGAGAAGTAGCGTGTGGCGTGACAAAGTGGTAAACCCTGATAGCAGCTTAAACGGCGAGCCTCAATGACCCTTTACCCTTTTTGCCAGTGAGTTGGCGAACACAAAATCATTCAGCAGCCTGTTGTCAGAGTCAAGAATGGTACTTTTGCTCCCCTCCCATTCGATTTTGCCATTGCAGATAAAGACCACCTTCTCTCCGGTCTCCATTACCGAGTTCATGTCGTGAGTATTTACAATGGTGGTCATATTAAAATCTTTTGTAAGCTCCATTATCAGCTCATCAATTACAATTGCCGTAAGAGGGTCAAGCCCCGAGTTGGGTTCATCGCAGAAGAGGTAGTCGGGATTCAGTGCTATAGCTCTGGCAATGGCTACACGCTTCTTCATCCCCCCCGACAGTTCAGATGGGAGCAGTCTGTTTGCATTGTGAATATTTACCCTTTCAAGGCAGAAGTTCACCCTGTTGGTTTTCTCTCTGAGCGTCATTCTGCTGAACATATCCATGGGGAACCGCACATTATCCTCTACTGTCAGAGAGTCAAACAGGGCGCTACCCTGAAATAGCATACCCATTCTCTTTCTTATATCTCTTCTCTCTTTAAACCCCATGATGTTAAAGAAATCATCTCCATACCATATCTCCCCCTCATCTATCTGATGCAGACCTACTATCGACTTAAGCAGAACCGTCTTCCCCGATCCGCTGCTGCCAATTATCAGGTTGGTAACACCCGGCCGGAAGGTTACAGATATATTTTCCAGCACCCTCTTTTTCCCGAACGACTTTGAGAGATTCTTAACCGTTATCATGACAGCATAAGTTGGGTGAGTACTACATTTACTGCCAGTATCAGCACACTGTTAATTACCACAGCCACGGTACTGGCCCTTCCCACCTCGAGCGATCCGCCCTTCACATAGTATCCCTTATAGGCAGCGACAGACGAGATAATAAAGGCGAAGAATACTGTTTTGATAAGAGAGTAGACAACATAGTAGGGTATAAACTCATACTGAATTCCATAAATAAAGTCGGCCGAGGTAACCACTCCGGCAGATACACCAGCTATCCACCCCCCAAGAATGCCGACGGCAATGCTGATAAGTGTAAGGAACGGGTTGAAGAGTACTGTGGCCACAATTTTCGGCATTATAAGAAAGGCCGCAGAGTTGACCCCCATCATCTCAATCGCATCAATCTGCTCGGTTACCCGCATGGTTCCGATCTCAGAGGTGATACTTGACCCCACCTTTCCGGCAAGGATAAGGGCCACCACGGTCGATGAGAACTCAAGAATAATGGTATCGCGGCAGCCGAGGCCGATCAGATAGGTAGGGTAGATCGGATTTTCTGTATTATAGGCCGTCTGCAGGGTAATAACCGCACCAATAAAGACCGAGATAACCACTACAATCCATACAGAGTTAAGGCCCAGCAGAACCAGCTCTTTCGTAAGCTGCCGATAGTATACACGGTGGTTTTCGGGTCGCCGGAACACCTTTCCCATCAGCATGAAGTACCTGCCTGTTTCAAATAGCACTGATTCCATAGACCACTGCAGTATAAGATCATAACCGCTACAGCAAAAGTAGCAATATTTTTGCAACAGCCGGAGCGACCCCGTAATTGATAAATAATAATATATTTGTATTACAGACAACCAAAACACAATTAAATGGAGAACCGATTTGTAGTTATTATGGCCGGCGGTGTAGGCAGCCGTTTCTGGCCCCTTAGCCGCCACCGTCTTCCGAAGCAGTTCCTTGACATTCTGGGTACGGGAGAGACACTTTTACAGCAGACATACAGAAGATTTCTTCCGCTCTGTCCGAAAGAGAACATTTTTGTGGTAACAAGCGCCGAGCACAAGGATATCGTCATTGAGCAGCTGGGCATAGAGAGTGACCATGTTCTTGCAGAGCCATTCAGGCGTAACACTGCTCCATGCGTGGCCTACTCAACTTACAAGGTCAACAGCATAAACAGCAACGCCCTTATAACAGTAACCCCCGCCGACCATCTTATTGTTAAACAGGATGTTTTTGAAGAAGCCATCAATGAGGGCTACCGTTTTGCCGAAGAGAGCAATGCGCTTGTCACCCTCGGCATCAAGCCAAACCGCCCGGAGACCGGCTACGGCTATATTCAGGCGCATGACAAAAAGCCGATAAAAGGTTACAGCTGCCTTATGCCTGTAAAGACCTTCACAGAGAAGCCCGATCTGGAGATGGCAAAACTCTTCCTTGAGAGTGGCGACTTTTACTGGAACAGCGGCATCTTCGTCTGGAGTGTGCCGGCCATAATGAGTGGTCTTGAGAATCATATGCCAGATCTGTATACCCCCTTCGATGAGGGTCGTGATATCTTCGGTACCCCCGGCGAAGACTCCTTTATAGCCTCCACCTACACCAAATGCAGCAGCATATCTATCGACTACGGTGTTATGGAGAAGGCCGATAATGTCTTTGTCATCTGCACAGACATAGGTTGGTCAGACCTGGGCACATGGAGCTCTCTTGGAGAGCACACCCCTGCCGACAGCGATGGCAATGCGATTATATCGGGCAATTTTCACGGATACAATACCGGGAAAAACATCATAAACCTCCCGGGTGGCAAGTTAGCTGTAGTTGACGGACTGAAAGATTACATAATAGTTGACTCGGGCGATGTTCTGCTGCTGGTGCCAAGGGAGAACGAGCAGAAGGTAAAGGAGTACCTCGACAACATCAGGAAGAGCGAGGGCGATAAATATCTCTGATGTTGTTGCAACGCCGACCGCTCTCCTACAGAGGGCGGCCCGGCAGGGCATGGTATAAAGTCAGCACAGTACAGCAGGAAGTCAGCACAGTAGATCAGGAAAAAAACCGAACAGAAGAAAGTCAGAACAGGATAAAAGAGAAGACCTGCCGGTTGCTACAGGCAGGTCTTTTTATTTCTGTATCCCGGTAATTACCGCCTACCGGTCTGTGGCGGGCATGGCTACCCTGGCTTACAGAGCCGGATCAATACTCCCAGAGGTCATGCTCCCAGTTGCGTATAATATTCTCAATTCTTTCGGCCTCGACTATGGCATCGCGGCCAACCATATATTCACTTATAAACCTGTCATCGAACGCATTCGACTCGGCATAGACAATGCTGTTGAAACGCCTCTGCATGAAGAGGTCATCGAATGAGAGCCTGTTGGCATCATTCCGGTCGTTAAACACCTCATTGCTTGCAAGTGCGTCACGCAGGTCGTCAAACATGACCCAGAAGAGCCTCTGGCGCTCTACCCTCCCGGATACAGGACTGAGCTCTACTGTTATTGGGCTTATTGCTATTATCCTGACCTGAAGCCTCGAGTGGCGCTTATCAAAGAACCACTCCTCGTGCAACATCAACTGCTTAACATCTTCAATTCTGTCATCTATTGAGGCATACACCACAGTATCGCCTATCACATCGCCTGTAACATCATCGTACACATCGATAGTACGGGGGCCTGCGCCCATACTTATCTCTATATCCTCGTATGTGACACTCACATTGAGGTCAGAGACATCGTATGCTTCGACCCTTCCCTCCTCTATCTCCTCGAGAATGATAGACATAAGGTTTTTCCTGCCGTCGACCGTGGGCCTTACAGGGAAGAAAAGCGGGTGGTTCATCCTCTCTCTCAGGTCTATCACCCTCCATATCTTTTTCGACCATCCCACATCTGCCTCCCTGAGGTGCGGATAATCAACCTTTCTGTTGTCATGTATCGACTTCTCGTAGATATCCCTGAACGACTGGCCAAACAGGGCTCCGGTAACCATCAGGGCAAACAACATGATAAAAACTCTCTTCATATCTAAATCTCCGTTTCTTCGGTTTATCTAATCTCTCTCTTATATTCGCGGGCAAATCATTATTACTCCTGCCTCTGCATCCGGTACAGTACCGGCATCATTAATTATATACTGTCTCTTTTATCCTATGGTAAGTGCCACCGCCGGAAGTTCGCGCGTTGAGCCGTCGGGACCTCTTGCCCGTATATTAAGGAAGTAAAAGTCCTGACCCCTTGTCATTGAGCCTATCACATCTCTCATAGCAGGTGTAAGTCGGTTATTGGTTGCATCCAACCTTCTCACGAACCCGCCCCTCTCATAATACTGGAAGGTAAAGCTCTCTATCTCATACCTGAGGTCAAACTCAAAATCTTCCAGTACCGCCACGAGAGTCTGTCCAGCAGCGGCGGTGTTCCTGTCTATCTCGCCTCCGCTGCGACCCTGAAACCTTGCTATGGGTGGTGGTATCCTTCTTACTCTGAACTCCATCGGGGGGAATCGTAGCTGTGACCCCTCAATGGTGGTAGAGACAATGATCTGTGCATTGGTTCCTACCACTTCGGGCTCAGCGATAAATCCGCCCGGGAAATCCTGATATGTTCCCGGTCTTATGGTGCCATTTGTCATGGTAACCCTCAGCCTGTCAGATGGAATACCGGGCACCGAAATATCTATCGGGTTGGGTATACCGCTATAGAGTACATTCATGGCTGTTGCCGAGATAACGGCATTGGGCTCGGCAACGGTAAAGCTATCTTCGAATGGATATGCTATTTCAGATCCGTCGGGCGCATTTACAACTATGAGCCCTCCCCACCGTCTCTCCCCCACGGTAGTAGCGCGTTGGCGGAATATACCTCTTCCCTGCTCATCTATCTGCAGTGTCTGGTAGTCGCCAACCATCTCATATGTCTGCGCTCCGTCGTCGCGGGTCACCTGCCTAAAGTTGCCTACCCTCACCTCCGGGGCCTGCGTGGTGTCGGTAGCGGCAATAAAGACCCTCGCCTCGTAATCATTACCTCTGATAATATAGTTTGAGTTGGGTATAACGACCGGATCGAGCCTGTTGAAGCGGAAAGTGCCTGCATCGATCTGTGCGAAGAGAAAGTTAATGACCTCAGTCTCGGCATTTCTGATATCGATTTGCAACTTCGAAAGTATCGTTATTACGGCCACCACCGGCAAAGCCTGAAAATGGGCGTTTTCCCATCGGTCTCTTGATCCATCCAGATTTACAGGGTCGTCCGTATCCAGTCCGCTGCGCAGAGACTGCTCAAGGGCAAGATCGGCACCATCTACTATTCCCAGAAGATATTCACGGAACTCATTTATCATTGCCCTCAGGTCGTTAGCCTTACCCCTCTGATCGGCACCTATAAGAATCTGTGATGGCACATTGTTTTCATCGATCTTTCTCACATTATCGATAATAATCTCGCCATCTACTATAGTTTCATCTGCATGGCGCCCCTCAACCTCCCTGATTATCTCGATCTTCACATCATGTATCCAGTTAACGATATTATCGGCGTTCTCCTTCACCTCATAGGCCAGGTCTCTCCACTCACCTGCCCTAAGGGGGTTTTCTGACGCTGCTTGGTCAAACTCAAGGTATGTTGAGCGATTCTTGATTACATAGTTCTCAAGCATCCTGGTAAGAGCCTGATCGACCTTCTTGAAGGCCTCGACTGCCTCTATCGACACATTCAGAGCAAGCATGGCTGTAAGTACCAGGTACATCATGCCTATCAACTTCTGTCTCGGTGTTTGCTTTCCTCCAGCCATTTCCCGGGTCTTTAATTATTCAGGTTTAATTCTTTAAGGAGCCACTCTCCCTACTTTGTATTCATGGCAGAGAGCATATTGCCATATACATTGTTGAGCGCTGCCAGATTCTCATTAAGGGCGGTTATCTGCTCGCGATACTGCTTCGTGTCGCCGGCAGAGTCTGTAAGATCTTTCATCATGCCCTGCAGCTCCTTGTATAGTTCGCCGGTATCCTTCACATGCTGGTCAGAGCTGCGCAGTTGCATCTCATATACCGCATTAAGGGCAGTGAGGTTTTTGTTGAGCCCCTCAATATGCTCCTGATATGACTTCCCTCCGGCCTCTATTCCTGAGAGCGAGTCGGCTATGTTCTTGTATGAGTCATTTGACTCGCTTATAACCTTCTCTGTCTCCCTGTAGGTCTCATTGAGGGTTCCGAGCGACTGGCTGGCACTCTTTACGCTGTTTATATACTCCTGCGATGCGGTCGAGGCGTCACCCATTTTGGTAAAAGCCTCGGAGGCCTCACTGAACTTCTTCATTCCGGTTCCAAGTTTTTCGAAAAGATCGGGTGTGATGTCAGCCCCCTCAAGCATCTGATCAAACTTGGTCAATGAAGCCAGACCTGCTCCACCGCCTGCAACTCCGACCGGAACCGCCCCTGTGTGCGCTTTACTGCGAGGCTGAAGTGCATCTACCGGATCATCGGCCTCAACACCAGCCAGTTCCGGATATACAAGGGTCCAGTCATACTCCTCATGCAGAGGCTCGAAAGCAGAGAAAAAGAAAATTACCGCCTCGGTAGTAAGACCAATGGTGAGCAAGAGTCCGGCCATCGGCCAGTGCTGGATTTTAAAGAGGGCTCCGATTATAACTATCGAGGCTCCAATCCCGTACATTTTTGACATGAACTGCCTCCAGCCGCTACTGTGTACAATATCTCTTAGGCCCATATTAAGTAGTTTTTAGGTATTAAGTTTCTATAGATTAATTGATTCCTATGTAGGTTCTTACATTACGGAAACCTATGTATGATTTTGTTGAGTCCTGATACTCGAAATCTCTCGAACTGACCTGCAGGAAGTAGGCCACATCTTTCCATGAGCCGCCCCTGACAACCTTCCTCTTCATTGGCTCAGGGTCATCGGGAAGTGCATTATACTCATAATTGGGGTTGAGGTCGTGGGTAAAGACATATGCAGAGGTGTGATAGGCGGAAATGGTCCATTCGGCGACATTACCGGCCATATCGTACAGCCCGAACTCATTGGGTTCGTAAGATGCTACCCTTGCGGTATAAACGCTTCCGTCATCGATATAGTTGCCTCTGAGAGGTTTGAAGTTGGCCAGAAAGCAGCCCTCCCAGTTTCTGGTATAGGGCCCACCCCACGGATACATAGAGTGCGCCAGTCCGCCGCGGGCGGCATACTCCCACTCAATCTCAGAGGGCAGCCTGTAGTCGTGAACACCGGGATGGCCCCTCTCCCGCAGATAGCTGTTCATAAGATTGGTTCTCCAGATGCTGAAAGCTCTGGCCTGTACCCATGAAACGCCCACAACAGGATACTCATCGTAAGAGGGATGCCAGAAATAGAGGTTTGCCAGCGGTTCGTTGTAACTGTAGGTGAAGTCTCTGATCCAGACCAGAGTATCGGGATATACATTTACAACATCACTCATAATGAACGATGATCTGTCCTGCACATCACTTATTTCACCATCAAGCCCGGCGACCTGCCCCTCGTACTCCTGATCTCTGAAGTTATAGCGTGATCGTGCAGCCTGCTGATAGTCAACCCAGAAGTAGGAATAGTTAAGGATTCTTGTATCATACTCGGCCCGGTTATTAAACCTCTCGTTAGGCGGGTAGTACATGGTTTCGATCACCTCCTGCACCTCCTCATTCCTGTCGTCTATTCTCTCATTCCAATTCAGAACAGGGGGGTCGGTAACATTGCCGTCGCTGTCGAGCTTAAAAAATTCATACCCCGGTATGTCGTATTCTCCCAGTCTGGTTCTCAGTATAGAGTCACGCACCCAGTGTACGAACTGTCTGTATTTGTTGTTGGTCATCTCTGTCTGATCCATCCAGAAGGCATCGACCGTAACGGTTCTGGCCATAGCGTTCATAGCGGCCATATGATCTTCATCACTGGGACCCGCCACAAAACTTCCGGCCGGAATAAATGCCATCTCGAACGGTTCGGGATCAGAGAAGACCCGGCGCCCGGGCACACCGGTCAGCTCACCGGTCTGAGTGGGGCCGCAGCCGGTAAAAACAACCAGAACTACAACAGCAATCAAGGATAACTTTTTCATAGTGCTCTTAGGGTTTTATACTGCAAGTAAGCTATTTTTTTTCTAATTGTCACAAAAATCTCACACTTTTATACCTTCCCGGGCTCCTGCCGAGGCCCAGCTCAAAACAATAATTGACAAAGAACTCGTGAGAGCCCGTTGTGTTACGCCTTATATCTGTCATTGAAAAGTCATATGCATACCCCAGGCGAACCCCGTTATAGAGCTCTACACCTGCTATTCCTGAGATGGCATCGCCCGATCTGTAAGCCAACCCTCCCCACACACTCCTGTTATAGGTAACAACGGCGCCTATGGTAAGCTGTATTGCCCTACCATCAGTAAAAAACAGCATTGCCGGATCAATCTCGAAAAGCGGATTGCCGGGGGTAAAGCTGTATCCGGCATTGAGATAGAGGTGGCGGTTAAGATAGGGACCGCTCTCATCATACTTAATATCGGGTCTGTTAAGATGAGTTACCGACAGGCCGGCATAGTAGCTCTCGGTAACAAAGAGAACCCCAATATCAAAATCGGGTATCAGCAGGCTCTCTTTACCAACCGGTATAAGAGGGTCACCCTCCGGCGGCACACGACCATCGCCCGGAGGTATCTGCCAGTCCGGATCGATAGTTTTATTTATCGCTCCGCCCCTTAAAGCAAAACTGGCTGTTCCCGGGCCTAAAGCAGTTATATAGGCGTATGTAAGTGCTATCGATATGTCGTTGTCGAACCCTATGCGGTCGTTTACCACCCTTATTCCGGCACCTGACCTTATGCCAAAGAGATTGAGGGGGGTTGTTGCGGTAAAAGAGGTGGTCGTCGGTGCGCCCTCAAGGCCAACCCACTGCTGCCGGTTGAGAGCGGTAAAGCATACCACCCCTCCCATACCGGCCACCGCCGGATTGAAGAGACCGCTTGCGTGGGCATAGTGGCTTACAAGCGGATCCTGCTGTGACATCATCGGTAGCGTAACCGATAACAGAATCAGAGGGGCTAATATTTTTACTGTCAAACTCATGTACCAACAGACCAAGCCGCCGAACTCCAACTACGGAACCCGGCAGGAATATGCAAAATGCATCAGGCAGACAAATTTAATTAATTATTTTATATCTGCCTTATTTCAATAGCTGAACGGAACAGAAAAAAAATTATTGTTTAGCCTCTGAAAGTGGTTTAGTTCAGCGGCCCGTCCCCTTAGTGACCCTGAGCCATCGCTCGGGCACCTCGTTTGCATTGGCCTTAAGGTAGTCGTCGTAGCTGCACGCCAGATAGCCCTTCTCTCCCTCCTGACGGGTAACCTCCACCCACCACCTCTCGGTAAAGTTGCTCTTTACGAAGACCATTTCACCCCCAAGATCCGATATGGTAACATGGTATCTGGTAAAGCGTCCTCCGTTGGCCGTCTCAGAGTCAGACGGATTCTCAGCCTGCCTCTGCGTGTAGCTCTCAAGGAAGAGCCATATGGTCTGAGCCGCCAGCGAAGCTGTCTGTGCATCGACATCCCTTCTGCAGTTAACCTCAAAAAGGGTAAACAGAGATATTCTGTCAGAGAGTCCGGCATAGTGTGCCAGAAGAGATATCTCCTCACCATACAGCCCGTTGGGCGACGGCATGGGTGTTCCCGGTGCATCTGACTGTCTTACAGCACCCATATCGATCATCACTATATCGCTGTCACGAAAAAGAGGTTCAGCCTGATGAATCGCCTCACGCACCTCGCCCAGCCGCAGAAGTTCATAGCCGCTCCTTCTCATAAGGTTTACAACCTGGGGGTCATTAAGATAGGTCTGATAACCAACATTGATATAGTGCCCCATTGCCGGTCTATCGCCCCGGCGAAGCCTTGCAAGGTAATTGAAGCGGTTGTGATCGCGGCTGGCGGGGTTATAGTCGATACGCGAATCTACCGAGGCCAGGGTATATGATACCCCCTCCCTTCGGCAGAGATCATCTGCCGAGGCTATCAACGATGACGAGCCCCCCATAAGAAGCGGAAGCACCCCTCTGGCGCGCAGCACAGAGAGAAGATCTGTCAGCCCGGCTATGGTATCGGCGTGCGAGGCGCCCCTCTTCATATTACCCAGATCTGTTATTCTGAGTCGTCCCGGCAGGCGTGAAAGAGAGTATAGCTTCTCTCTCACGGCATTAGCCGACTCAGACTCCCGCTCATTTGCCGGAGGTATATCATCGGGAAGCCCTACGATGGCAACATCGCGGTTATCGAGCAGCGAATGGGTATAGTTCTCTGTATTTACGGTAAGGCTGCGACCAAACTGAGCCTCTTCGGCCATATTGGGGAAACATGGCTTATCAATGCTTACCGGATCGAGGTAATCTTTCAGGTCTGTCATCACTTTTTCCTCTTCCTTTTATCGCCCTTCTCCACTATCTCACGGCACTGTTCAGGAGTCAGCTTCTCCGGCTCGCTGCCCGAGGGAATTCTGTAGTTCTTCCCCTTGAACGATATGTATGGGCCATATCTGCCATTGAGCACCCTGTACTCGCCCATCTCGGCTATCACCTTTTTGCTGTCTCTCTCATCCTTTTCGGCTATAACCTCAAGGGCCCGGTCAAGCTGTATGGTATGGGGATCGTCAACACCCTTCCTGAGGCTGTAGAATTTAGAGCGGTATCTTACAAAGGGTCCGAAACGACCAATGCCCGCAATAACCTCATTGCCTTCATGTTCACCGACGGTTCGTGGCAGTCTGAAGAGCTCAAGGGCCTCCTCGAGTGTTATGGTCTCAATGAGCTGCCCTCCAAGAAGGCCCGCATAGCGTGGCTTAACCTCATCGCTCGCCTCACCTATCTGAATTATAGGGCCGTAGCGACCCATCTTAGCATATACAGGTTCGGCGGTTTCGGGGTGGTTTCCAAGGAGCCTTTCGCCTGTCTTCTTTTCGCTTTTGGCTAGGCTCTTCTCTACCGCCGGATGGAACTTGGAGTAGAAACGCTCAAGCATTCCGGTCCACTCTTCATTGCCCTCTGCGATATTATCGAACTGCTCTTCGACAGTGGCGGTAAAACGGTAGTCGATAATATCTCCGAAGTTATCGGCAAGGAAATCATTCACTATCATCCCTATATCCTGGGGAAAGAGCTTGGCCTTCTCTTTTCCTGCCATCTCTCTCTTCACCTCTGACTCAATATCGTCCCCTTTCAGGATAAGTACTCTTGACTCCCGTGGGGTGCCAGGCCGGTCCTCTCTGGCCACATAGCCGCGATTCTGTATTGTCGATATAGTCGGCGCGTATGTTGACGGACGCCCAATGCCAAGCTCCTCAAGTTTCTTAACCAGACTGGCCTCGGTATAACGGGGAGGCGGCGAGGTGAATCTCTCTGTAGCGGTGACAGACTCATACTCAAGTTCTGCCCCCTCCTTAACAGGTGGCATGGCAGGAGCCTCTCCGTTCTGTTTCTCATCTTCAGAGATTTCACCGTAAAGTCGAAGGAATCCGTCAAACTTCACAACCTCTCCGGTGGCGGTGAAATTCACATCACTCTCTTCCGCTGATATCACAACCGTTGTCCGCTCTATCTCGGCGTCTGCCATCTGGCTGGCCAACATCCTTTTCCGTATAAGGTCATAGAGTCGCTTCTCCTGCTGTGTTCCTGTTATACTCTCTTTGTCGGGATATGTGGGCCTGATAGCCTCGTGTGCCTCCTGAGCCCCCTTCGAGCGCGTTCTGAACTGCCTTGTTTTACTGTATCTCTCTCCGAACTGCTGCTTCACCGCTGCGGCCGCTGCGGCCAGAGAGCTCTTCGAGAGGTTTGTAGAGTCGGTTCTCATGTAGGTGATCTTTCCTCCCTCGTAGAGTCGCTGGGCTACAGACATGGTTTGTGACACAGAGTATCCCAGCCTCCTGTAGGCCTCCTGCTGAAGGGTAGAGGTAATGAATGGAGGGGCGGGCGATCTCTTCCCGGGCTTAATATTAACCGACGAGACAGTAAAACGGGCACCCGCACACACCTTAAGGAATTCGAGGGCCTCCTTTTGAGTGGTAAACCTCCTGGTTGACTCGGCACCAATTACACCATCACCACTGCTTCCTGTGAGGGTGAAGCGGGCGGTTACACGAAAAGCCGACTCGGGGGTGAAGGCAATTACCTCCCTCTCTCTTTCAACTATCAGCCTCACAGCTACTGACTGAACCCTGCCTGCCGAGAGCGAAGGCTGCACCTTCTTCCATAGTACGGGCGATATCTCAAATCCCACTATCCTGTCAAGTACCCGGCGCGCCTGCTGTGCATTTACCAGATTCATGTCAACCTGACGGGGATTGGCTACCGCCCTCTCTATAGCCTCTTTGGTTATCTCATGAAACACTATTCTTCTGGTGTTGGCAGCATCAAGGCCAAGCACCCTGATAATATGCCAGGCTATCGCCTCCCCTTCGCGATCTTCATCAGAGGCAATCCAGACATACTTTGCCGAGGCGGCGGCCTTTTTGAGCTCCGCAACAACCTTCCTCTTCTCGTCGGGCACCTCATATTCAGGGCTGAACCCCTTCCCGATATCTATACCCAGTTTTTTCCGGGAGAGATCGCGAACATGGCCAAAGCTCGAAACCACATTAAAATCCTTTCCCAGATAGTTCGCGATTGTCTTCGCCTTTGCCGGCGACTCCACTATAACAAGATTCTCTGCCATATTATATTATTGTAATAACCCTGTGATAAAAAACTGCACAAAGTAAATGATAATGCGAGCTATCTTGCAAATAAAAATCGAACATTCTGTCAATAATTACTATTTTTGTGCGTTATTTGATCAAGCACAGCCATCGTGAAAAAAAAGAGAACAGACAGAAAATATCTCCTCTGGTTCTGGGGGCTCTTCGCGCTCCCCTTCGTGGCCCTTTTCCTTATATTCTTCCTTATATCGAAAGAGGCGCTGGGACCTATCCCCACATTTGAAGATCTGGAGAATCCGGACAACAAGCTCGCCGCCCAGGTAATATCCGAAGACAATGTTGCCCTGGGCCGCTTTTTCCGCGAAAACCGTACATGGGCCGACTATGAAGAGATCTCTACCCATATGGTAGACGCCCTGATAGCAACTGAAGATATCAGGTTCCATCGCCATTCGGGAATAGATTTCCGGTCGCTGGTGAGGGTGGCGGTCAAAAATGTACTTATGGGCCAGAAGCAGGCGGGTGGTGGCAGTACTATAACCCAGCAGCTTGCCAAAAACCTCTTTGTTGCCCGTCAGGATACCCGTGGCCATGGCCGACTCAGGCGCAGCCTCAATCTGGTAGGCTCTAAATTCAAGGAGTGGCACACAGCGGTTAAGCTTGAGAGAAGCTATACCAAAGAGGAGATAATAACCATGTATCTCAATGTCTTTGACTTCATAAATCAGGCCCAGGGCATAAGGTCTGCTGCCCATGTCTATTTCAACACCACGCCCGATTCGCTCGACATACTGCAGTCTGCCACACTGGTAGGGATGCTGCAGAACCCCTCTGAGTTCAACCCCCGCCGCCGTCCGGAGAGGACACGCGCCAGGCGCAATGTTGTGATATCACAGATGGCCAGATATGGCTATATATCACCCTCTGTTGCCGACTCGCTAAGGCAGCAGCCACTTGTGCTTGATTTCCGCGAGCAGAGCCATACCACCGGCCCCGCAACCTATTTCAGGGAGTACCTGCGTACCACTATGATAGCCTTTGAACCTGTCAGGGAGAACTTCTTCACCGAAGAGCAGTACCTGGAAGCCCGTTACAGGTGGGATAACGACCCTTTGTACGGATGGTGCCGCAAAAACTTCAAACCCGACGGCAGCAACTACAACCTTTATGACGACGGGCTGAAGATATATACCACCATAAACTCAACGATGCAGCAATATGCTGAAGAGGCTCTTCTTAAACACCTCGACACTTTGCAGTCCCAGTTCAATTCGGCAGCCAGCCGCTACCGTAATGCCCCGTTCAATAACTTCACCTCTGACGAAGAGGCTCAGCGGGCCATGGATCGCTCGGTAAGGATCTCTGACCGTTACAGATCCATGTCGAGGGCAGGCATTGAGAGAGACTCTATCATGAAGGCGTTCAACACACCTGTGCCTATGACCCTCTTTTCGTACGAGGGTATGATAGATACAGTAATGACACCGCTTGACTCTATAAGGTACTATAAGTTCTTTGCCAGATCGGCATTTATGGCGATGGAGCCGCGTACCGGCCATGTCAAGGCGTATGTCGGAGGGGCCAACTTCAACTACATAAAATATGATGGCGTTACCGCACAGCGTCGTCAGTCGGGCAGTACCATCAAACCCTTCCTATACACCCTGGCTATTCAGGATGGGAAATCGCCCTGCGACAAGGTCAGAAATGTGCCTTCCACATGGACTATTGAGGGCGATACCGTGCCCTGGACACCCAGAAGTTCGGGGCCTCCGGAGTTTCATGGTCAGATGGTTACCCTGAGATGGGGTCTGGCGCATTCGGAAAACTATGTCTCGGCTGCCCTTATGAAGTGGTTCTCACCGCAGGCGGTGGCCGATTTAATGAGGAGAATGGGTATCAGAAGCCATGTGCCGGCGGTTCCCTCAATATTCCTTGGCACAGCCGACCTCTCCCTTGAAGAGCTGGTTGCGGCATACAACACCTATGCCAACAAGGGCATCTACACCAGGCCACAATATGTGACCCGCATAGAAGATCGTAACGGCAATGTTATTGCCAGCTTCGCCCCGGAGATAGATGAGGTGCTTACCGAGAGTCAGGCCTACCTTATGACAAACCTTCTGCGCGGAGTTGTTGAGGAGGGTTCGGGCCGGCGTATCAGGTTCACCTACGAGCTTATGAACCATATAGGCGGAAAGACCGGTACGACACAACAACACGCCGACGGATGGTTTGTAGGCATAACACCCGAACTGGTTGGCGGTGTCTGGACCGGATGGGAAGATCGCACTATCAGCTTTGAAGATTTGGCAAGGGGCCAGGGGGCCAATATGGCTCTTCCGATATTTGGCCTCTTTCTGCAAAAACTCTACAGCGACCCACAGTTCAGCCATATGGCCGAGTCGGAATTTGATCCCCCGCCAGGCTTCGATATGGATCTCGATTGTGACGATGTTGCTGCAGCAACAGGAGGTCTGCCGATACGCTACCGTTTCTGACCCTTCCCGCTTACAGTAAGAAGCCGCTTGCTCATAACGCTTACGGATCGTTTCAGGGCTCTGCCGCTGCTATTACCCGTGAAGAGATAGCACCGGTAATGCGAAGGCGCACTGCTTCCATGCGGGTATAATATCCGATACGCACAAGGTAACTAGGAGAAGAGCATTTTAACCACAGCTTCTACCCTTCCGGCGCTCATCGGCTCAATACCGGCATCGGGCAGTGAGTCGCTGCGGTGATATCTTGAAATCACAATCTTTTTGAACCCCAGTCGTGAAGCCTCCTTCATACGCTGTTCTATACGGGCAACGGGTCGTATTTCGCCCGACAGACCCACTTCGCCGGCGAAACAGATCTCTCCCGCAAGTGGTATGTCAAGGTTTGACGAAAGCACTGCCGCCGCCACTGCCAGATCGGTTGCCGGATCGCTGACCTTCAGCCCCCCGGCAATATTGAGAAATACATCGCGCATGGCAAGTTTAAAGCCGGCCCTCTTCTCAAGCACCGCCAGAAGCATATTGAGCCTTCTGGTATCGAACCCTGTTGAGCTGCGCTGTGGTGTGCCATAAACAGCGCTGCTGACCAGGGCCTGCGTCTCAATCATAAAGGGACGCAATCCGTCAACTACCGCAGCCACCGCAACACCACTGAGAACCTCATCGTACCTGTTAATAAAGATGCCCGAGGGGTTGGCAACCTGATGAAGTCCAGAGGCGGTCATCTCAAAAATGCCAAGCTCGGCGGTACTGCCAAACCGGTTTTTCGTTGCCCGCAATATACGATAGAGGTGGTCGGTATCGCCCTCGAAGAGCAGAACCACATCTACTATATGCTCCAGCACCTTGGGTCCTGCAAGGGTGCCATCTTTGGTTATATGGCCTATCAGCACCACCGGAATTCCGCTCTCCTTGGTATATCTGAGCAGCCGCGAGGCAGACTCCCTTATCTGCGAAACAGATCCTGCTGCCGAGTCGAGACCCTGGGTCGATAGTGTCTGTACCGAATCTACAATAAGCAGTTCAGGCTTTGCCGCCACAGCACTGTTTATTATCGCATCTACATCTGTTTCTCCAAGCAGCAGGCACTCATCATTGCTTCCCTCAAGCCTCTCTGCCCTCAGCTTTATCTGCTGCTCGCTCTCTTCGCCCGACACATATAGCACCCTTCTGCCCCCGACACCCACGGCTATCTGCAGGGCCAGCGTCGATTTCCCTATTCCGGGCTCTCCTCCCATAAGCAGAAGCGAACCCTTTACAACACCGCCACCGCCCAGAAGCCTGTCAACCTCACCTATGCCTGTAGCGATTCTTGCCCCGCCGCCGGGTGTAACATCGCTGAGCGCTACCGGTGTTGCCCGCTCTGCTGATCTCCGTCCGGTGCCCCCTCTCTTTGTAGCCGTGACAACCTCTTCAGTAAAGCTGTTCCACTCACCGCATGAGGGGCAGCGACCTACCCATTTCGGCGATTCATAGCCGCAATTGGTACAAAAATAGAGTGTTTTGGATTTTGCCATCTCTAAAGGCCGGGGTATAGGTTGCCTTGCGAATGTAGCTCTTTTTTGTCTATTATGTATGTAACCATTATAGGGCCGCTACATACCGGCACCGGTTCGACCATCTGAACCATCGGCACACTTGCCGGTACCGTCGCTATCATCTGAGCCATCGGCACACTTGCCGGCACCGCCCGGGGCATCTGCCCCATCGTCAGGGTCACTTACATCTGATCTGTCGTCAGAGCTGCTTACACCGGCAGCTTCCCTGATATCACCCCCAAGCAGATTGCGGGTGCTCTCTCCTGAAAACAGCAAAATAATCAGTGACACCGTTCCCAGCAGTGCCACCAGCAGCATCTGTGATGTGTGGCTTATTAGCGCATAGGCCAGCCCGTCCTGCAGTGCAATACCATATATGGCGTATAGCCCTCTTGAGATTATCCAGTGGAACGCTCCAAGGCCGCTCTGCACCGGAGCAGCCATGGCCACCCCCCCAATCACAAGAACAATGAGGCCATCTCCCAGGCCGAGGTGTGAGGTGGCCGGAAGAACATAGAAGACTGCCCATGTCATTATGGCCCAGCAGATCCATATAAAAATGGTGTGGAAGAGAAACTCCACCCTCTTTTTCAGCATCAGGCTGCGCCCGAAGGCCTTTATTACCCCAAGGGTGAAACCGGCTATCTTCTGTAAAAAGCGTGATTTTCGCAGCCGGTGCCTCAGTAAAACGGCAGCTATTATGCCGAAAACAGTGACCACTGCTGTCATAATGATAATAGTGGTATGGGCCGCGACACCCTCAACCCTCTGTGCGAGGGGATTCACAAGATGATCTGTCAGGAAGGGTCCCACCAGATCGCCTCTCACAATAAGGGTTGCCCCTATGATAACAAGCAGACCCACCAGATCGACACCCCTCTCCATCACCACCGACCCAATCAGGCGGTCTACGGGAATACGCTCTTTCCGGCCCAGCACCACACAGCGGGTCACCTCTCCTGCCCTTGGCAGCGCAAGGTTGGCGAGCATTCCGGTCATAAGGGCATGATAACTGCTTTTAAGTGATACATTGTAGCCAAGAGATTGTATTATTATGATCCACCGGCAGGCCCTGCTCAGAAAGGCAGCGACAGACGCCACGACGGAGATAGCCAGCCACTGATACCTACCCCCCCTGATACTCTCCATCAGCCCGGCCAGATCGGTATTGCGGAAAGCCAAGAACAGGAGAAGCAGGCCCATGGAAAGAAAGATCACAAACCTAAGCGTTCTTTTAGCGGCCCTGTTCAACTCTAAAGCAGTTTATTTGTTTCTGTATCGGGAAATATAACAGCCGGCTCGAAGCTGCGTGCCTCATCAATGCTCATTATGGCATAGGCCATTATTATTATGGTGTCACCCACAGCGACCCTGCGGGCCGCAGGACCGTTCAGGCATATCTCGCCCGAGCCCCGCTTGCCGGTAATTACATAGGTCTCAAGTCGCTCTCCGTTATTTATGTTAACGACCTGAACCTTCTCGTTGGCAACTATATTGGCCGCCTCCATAAGATCTTCATCTATAGTTATGCTGCCAACATAGTGAAGATCGGCCTCGGTAACCTTAACCTGATGTATTTTCGATTTTACTACCTCTATAAGCATCGATTGCCCTGTTGTTTGTGTGGTGCAAAGATAGTTTTCCTTTTTATTTCGTTCAAATATGAGCCGGTATATTATCTATAAGTCGCACATTACCTGCATAGAGGGCAACACATATGCGATACCTTTCACCTCGCGCAACCTCGGGTATTCCACCCTTGACAGGCTGCAGGTCACTCTCATTTACAACCTCAAAATATTCCGGAACAAAGCCCTCGCCGGCAACCCTTTCGTTAAAGTAGCCCTCAGCCTCATCTACCCCCTTCTCCCATAGAATTGGCACCAGTTCATTGAGGGTTCTGAAGATTACCGCACCCCTGGCTCTGAAATTGGGTTCCAGAAGCATATTGCGACTGCTCATTGCCAGCCCGTCGCGCTCACGCATTGTAGCACAACCCACTATATTGGTGTTATAGCCCATCTTTTTGGTCATAATCCGTATAACAGCCAGCTGCTGAAAATCTTTCTCTCCGAAATAGGCATTGTCAGGGAGAACAATATCAAAAAGGCGCGAGACAACCCTGACAACTCCGTTAAAATGGCCCGGCCTGAACCTGCCCTCCATAACCCTGTCAGCACCCTCCAGATCGCAAAGTGGCGGGCCACTCATATCCCTGGTTCCCCCGGGGTATATCTCGCTCTCTGAGGGCATAAAGAGAATATCTTCTTCTCCGGCCACGGTCGAGAGGAGCTCCATATCGGCCTCTTCCGTACGGGGATATCTCGCAAGGTCGTTTATGTCATTGAACTGTGCCGGGTTGACAAATATGCTAACAACGGTTATATCATTTTCGGCAACAGAGCGCTCTGCAAGTGCCAGATGTCCTTCATGCAGCGCTCCCATTGTGGGTACAAGCCCCACCTTCGCCCTCTGCCCTGCTTTACCGAGCACTCTCTTCAGCTCCTCTTCTGTATAGATATTTCTCATATGGGTAGTTCTGTCCGGTAATGGCGCGAAGTTACTCTATTTTCACAAAGAGAGAGTGATTACCCGGGGGCAATTCCGGCTTCCTGAGCTGCGCACTGCGGCCTGCGAATGATGGCCGCCGGTACAATAGAGGGTAAACAGGGTTCTGCCGGGTCTCATATGGCATACTCACGCCACTAACCGCTGCTCCCGGGCCATGCAGGGATAAAATAGCGTGCCAACTGCGACAGTGACAGAAAAATGCCCTTTTTTTTGTACCTTTGCAAATCATATATTATCTATGAACTACAGGGTCATCTAAATGGAAAGCAAAAAGGTACTATATGTTTCACAGGAGATAACCCCCTATCTGAGTGAGACCGATCTTTCAAAAATTGCCAGGTACCTGCCCCAGGGTATTCAGGAGCGCGGTAAAGAGATAAGGACATTCATGCCCAGGTACGGATGTATCAACGAAAGGAGGAACCAGCTTCATGAGGTAATAAGATTGTCGGGCATGAACCTGATAATAAACGACACCGACCACCCTCTTATAATAAAGGTGGCTTCTATACAGTCGGCCCGCATGCAGGTATACTTCATTGACAACGAAGACTATTTCAGCAGGAAACAGCTCTACGCAGACAGTGAGGGGAATGAATTTGACGACAACGACGAGAGGGTCATCTTTTTTGCCCGCGGCGTTATCGAGACTGTCAGGAAACTGCGCTGGGCACCCGATATAGTTCACTGTCACGGCTGGATGTCAGCCCTTGTGCCCGCCTATCTGAAGCAGGCCTACAGTGACGATCCGCTATTCAGCAACCATAAAGCCATCTACTCTGTTTACAATAACGGCTTCAAAAAGCCGTTTGGTAAAGAGTTTGCCGAAAAGCTTAAAAAGGATGGTATTACGGAGCTTCCGGATAGTTTGCCGGACTCGCCCGATTTTAAAAACCTTACCAGGCTCGCCATCGATAACAGTGACGGGATAATTTTTGGTAGTGAAGATGCAGATGCCGATATAGAGGGCTATGCCGGAGCGACCGGAAAACCGGTTCTCCCCTTCACCGATGATGAGAGCTACATTGATATATATAACGATTTCTATGACAAACTACTGCAATAAAAGAGGGTCACTAAAATCAAAACTTCCCGGACTCTTCCTGATTCCGGTAATAGTTCTTCTGGCTTTGACCTCGTGCGAAGATGATGAATCATCGATTGGCGCCGGTCTGCTTCCCGGAGGTGACTTTGCCAACTTCTTCAGCACAGACACTTTCAGCCTCAGCATGTACACCATGTATGAAGACTCGGTTGTGGCCAATCCTGAAACCTTCTTCTACAGAATGGGGCAGGCATATAGCCCCAGGTTCGGAACAAGCAGGGCAGACTTTGTTACAGAGCTGAATCTCTCGTCCCCCTGGCCGGGTGATGGCATTAATAGTATTGACTCGGTATTCCTTATTCTCAGGGTGCGCTCGGTATCGACCGAAGAATCGGGCCCCCAGTTCATTGAGCTTCGGGAGAACCTCGAGCGGCTCGATATGGAAGAGACCTACTGGTCTAACAGGGATGTTGACCAGGGCAGGCTGCTGGCAACGGTAGGCATTAACAACATTAAAGCCGACACAACCTACCGCGTACCCCTGTCACGCGCCTTTGGCGACTACATGCTAAGGGATACATCAAAGCTCTTTATAAGTAGTACAGAGCCCGATTTCCGGTCATTCTTCAAAGGCATATGGTTCAGGATGAACCCTTTCGTTCTCTGGGACATTGAAGACCCGGAAGATCCGGACGACCCTGAAGAGCCTGAAGATTCACCCTTTTTCATAAGTTTCGATGACCCCGGCGACCCCGGCGATCCGGACGATCCACCCCCTGGAGACAACAAGGTTATCCCCATGCTGATGATGCTTGAGAGTTCGGTGCCCTCATCGAGTGGAATACTGGTATACTACACCAACGCAGATGGCTTCAAAAGAGAGTACAGCTTTGTGTTGAGTGACAGGGTTGTCAGATATGCCCGCTACTTCCACGACTTCTCTACAGCCGAAGAGGGCAAGGAGATACCCCATATCAACGATTTCGTAAAAGACACCATGGTATATCAGCAACAGCTCTTCGGAACCTTTGTGCGGATAGAGATCCCAGGCCTGGATGGCCTGAAAGAGTTTGAGGGGGGCTCGGTCAACAAGGCAAGGCTCACCATTCCGGTCTTTATTGATGAAGACGAATTTACCGCAACCAACCTTCCCGATAGGCTTATATTCAGATATACCAACAGTGAAGGCAGGAGGATATCGGTACCGGACTACTTTATCAGCCCCTTATTTTTCTCCGGCACTTTCAGTACCAGTTCCCGCCACTATGTTTTTAACATACCTGCGTTTATTCAGAAATATTTAGAAGGTGAAATAGAAGATCCGGTTATAGAGATCTTCACCACCGCACTTAACAGACGGAATGTGATACTGAAGGCGAATGACGCATCTGTACAGCCTGAGCTTCAGGTGTCGATGACGAAGTTCTGAGTCTGTCTGCAGAGACCTATTTACTAAAACCTGACCAATTCGAAAAAGCCAATGTGTGGAATAGTAGGATACATAGGGAGTAAACCGGCTAAGGATATAATTATAACGGGCCTTAAGAGGCTTGAATACCGGGGCTACGACTCGGCAGGTCTTGCCATACTTAACGGAGAGCCACTTATATACAAATGCAAAGGCAAGGTTCACGACCTTGAAGAGATGGTCAATGCCGGCAATGCCGAAGGCACCATAGGCATAGGTCATACCCGCTGGGCAACACACGGAGAGCCCAATGAGACAAACGCACACCCCCAGGTCTCATACAGAGATAACTTTATTGTGGTTCATAACGGTATTATTGAGAATTACGGTCGTATAAAGAGGCACCTGGAGGGTCGCGGGGTTACATTTGCCAGCCAGACCGACACAGAGGTTCTTGCCAACCTGATTGAGCATCTGTATCTTGAAGGCGACCTTACTGCCGAACAGGCTATAACAATGGCTCTAAGCCGTGTAGAGGGAACCTTCGGCATCGTAATAATATGCCGCAACGAGGATGACAAGCTATTCGCCGCACGCCGGGGCAGCCCGCTGGTAATAGGGGTAGGCAACAATGAGAACTTCATTGCCTCCGATGCCACTCCGATAGCAGAACATACCCAGAGGGTAATATATCTCAATGATGATGATCTGGCAATAATACAGAGAGACCAGATGTCACTGAAAAACACCTCAAACCTCTGGGTTGAGCCCGATGTTCAGGAGATAGACTTCGAGATAGGCGAAATCGACAAAGAGGGCTATGAGCATTTTATGCTCAAGGAGATACATGAGCAGCCCAGGGCCATTCATGACACCTTCAGGGGCCGGATAATGCCCGACAGGTCGGCCATCCGCCTCGGAGGGCTGCATAATGTGATGTCAGAGCTTACCAATGCCGACCGCATACTGATAGTGGCTTGCGGCACATCATGGCATGCAGGTCTGCTGGCAGAATATATCTTTGAAGAGTATGCACGCATACCTGTTGAGGTAGAGTATGCCTCAGAGTTCCGGTATCGTAATCCAATTGTGCGTAAAGGTGATATTATTCTGGCCATAAGCCAGAGCGGAGAGACCGCCGACACACTGGCCGCTGTCAGGCTTGCCAGAGAGAGGGGTGCAACGGTGCTGGGAATATGCAATGTGGTTGGCAGCTCCATACCACGGGAAACAAGCGCGGGCGTATATACCCATGCCGGCCCTGAGATAGGTGTTGCATCGACCAAGGCCTTCACCACCCAGATAACCGCTCTTGCCATGATGGCCTTTGAGGTTGGCTACAAGAGAGGCGTTCTTGATGAGAGTTGTTACAGCGCATTGATAAATGAGCTTACCGCCATTCCCGACAAAATGCGTAAAGCCCTGCAGTCTAACAATCTGGTCGAAGAGCTGGCCGCCCGGTTCGTCAACTCGACAAACGCACTCTATCTGGGCAGGGGCTATCTCTTTCCCGTGGCACTGGAAGGGGCTCTGAAGCTGAAAGAGATCTCATACATACATGCAGAGGGCTACCCGGCCGCCGAGATGAAGCATGGGCCCATCGCCCTTATTGACGAGAATATGCCGGTAGTGGTAGTTGCCCCCAAAGAGAACACCTACGACAAGATAATCAGCAACATACAGGAGATAAAGGCGCGCAAGGGTGTTGTGATAGCCATCGTAACCGAGGGTGACGATGTAATAAGCAAGATTGCCGACCATGTACTGGAGATACCAGAGACACTGCCAGTATATTCGGGGCTTCTTGCAGTAATACCACTGCAGCTGCTCTCTTACCATGTAGCGGTAATGAGGGGCTGCGATGTCGATCAGCCCAGAAATCTGGCCAAATCGGTCACCGTAGAATAGACTCTAAAACCCGGCACCCATGAAAAGGGAAAAGCGGTACAGGCCACTAACCGAAGCCGAAAGGAGCGATCTTGCCGGCAGGGGTTGCACCAGCAGCAACTGGAATGACATTACAACCGCCCATGCTGTAGATGCGCTCAGCTACCGTAATGTGGAGTTTTGCGGCAGCGTAAGGCTCGGACGCACCGAACGGGCAGGGAGGTATGGCATCTACAACGCCCGCATAGCCGACTGCCATATAGGCGATAACACCCTTATAGAGAATATCAGTGGTTCTGTTTCGGGCTACGACATAGGCGACCGGGTAGTAATTTCCGGCTGCGGCGACATAGTTGTCAGGGCTGCATCGACCTTTGGCAACGGCACAGAGGCGAAGGTTATCAACGAGGCCGGAGGGCGGGAAGTTCTGTTATGGGACCGGCTCACTGCCCAGACAGCCTATATTATGGCGCTATACAGGCATGAGAGCAGTGCCCTGGCAACCCTCAGGAGAATAGTTGATGAGTATTGCGATGAGGTACGCTCTGACAGAGGTACCATAGCTGATGACACAACCATAAAGGGATGCCGCACCATGATAAATGTGAGGTGCGGTCCCTCTGCCAGAATAGAGAATGCCCTCCGGGTAGAAGAGGGCACCATTAACAGCACCGCCGAAGCACCGTCGCTTATTGGTGACGGTGTTATAATAGAGAACTTTATTATGAGCGACGACAGCACTGTTAAGGAGGGAGCTGTTGTAAAGAGATGTTTCATTGGCCAGGGTTCGGTTATAGGCAGCCGGTTCACTGCCCTTGACTCACTATTTTTTGCCAACTCGGCAGCCTTTAACGGAGAGGCGGTATCGCTCTTCGCAGGGCCATTTACCAACACCCATCATAAATCTACACTCCTGATAGCCATGTACTGCTCATTCTTCAACGCAGGCAGCGGCAGCAACCAGAGCAACCACAACTACCGCCTGGGGCCCATACATCAGGGTATTGTAGAGCGGGGCACCAAAAGTGCCAGCGGCTCCTATGCACTGTGGCCCTCACGCTTCGGTCCGCACTCAATGCTCATAGGGCGGCTCTATATCAACACCGATACATCCGGCATGCCCTTCTCATACATAATAGGCAGCGATGCCGGCAACAAAATCATTCCCGGCATAACCCTTCAGAGTTCCGGCACCATAAGAGATGCCATCAAATGGCGTGAAAGAGACAGGAGGCGCTCGCATGTAAAGCACGATATCGTGAACTGCGAACTCTTCACCCCCTACAGTGCCGGCAAAATAGCTGAAGCCATCACACTGCTCGAGTCGCTCAAAGAGTCGGCCGGAGAGAGCTCGCGGAGATTATCATTCAACGGCATGAAGATCCCGCCGGGGGCACTCGAAAAGGGGCTGCGCCTTTACAGGATGGCTCTGGTAAAATATTGCGGCAACCTGATAACCGAGCGCATTGTCCGATCTATGCCTGCCACCCTTCAGGAGCTCAGAGAGGCTCTTGAGCCGGTAACAGAAGCAGGCACCGGAAAGTGGATCGATATGGCCGGTATGGTGCTTCCTGTTTCAGAGGCAGAGGCTCTTATCAAAGAGCTGGGCCGTGGTTCCCCCGGTAGTGCAGAAGAGCTATCAGAGAGATTATTCAACATAGAGGGCCGCTATCAGGATATGGAGTGGAGCTTTGTGTCGCGGCTTACCGGAGAGCTGGCAGGCAGCCCCCCGCATCTGCTCACTCCGGAAGAGATTGCCGAATTCATAAACAGATGGCAAGAGGCGGTGGTGTCGCTCGACTACCTCCTGTATGAAGATGCCATGAAGGAGTTCACCGAGAGGGCCGGCACCGGATTCGGTATTGACGGATCGGAGCAGGAGCGTAAAAGCGACTTCGTCGCCGTCAGGGGAAGCTTTGAAGACCACCCCTCGGTAAAGATCATTTTGAACCATATCAGGAGCAAAAAGGAGCTGGCAGAGAGAGTCACAGAAATAGTTACCGCTCTTGACAAAGTCTAAGGTTTACGGGGAGATGTTGCAGCCCCTGTCTCTGGTTTCGCCATCGTGTTGCCCGGGGAGATTTTGCAGCCCCTGTCTCTGCGGGGTTACATCGTTACCGGTTTTGGGATCACCCTGCTCAGTGAGGCCCCGTATCTTCTCTCTATTTGGGGTTATATCGTTACCGGTTTTGGCATCACCCTGCCTGGGAGATGCGGTAATGCCTGTCTCTGCGGGGTTACATCGTCCTACCTTTTGTCATCGCGCTGCTCATACTGCTCACGGTAGTAGTTCTCATACTCACCTGACAGCACGCTGGCCAGCCACCCCTCATTGGCAAGATACCAGTCTACCGTCATCTCCAGCCCCTTCTCAAAAGTGACCGAGGGCTCCCACCCCAGAACCGACTCTATTTTGGAGGTGTCGATGGCATATCTCAGGTCGTGGCCCGCCCTGTCGGTAACAAAGCTGATAAGACCGGCCGACTCGCCGGGTCTCCTTTCCAGTCTGTCATCCATTATGCGGCAGAGCAGCTTTATAAGATCTATATTGCGCCACTCATTTTTACCCCCCACATTATAGGTTTCGCCGCTCTTCCCCCTGTGATATATAAGATCTATCGCCGCCACATGGTCTTCCACGAAAAGCCAGTCCCGTACATTCTCGCCCTTGCCATATACCGGCACCGGCTTATTCTGTTTTATATTATTTATTGCCAGGGGCAGCAGCTTCTCGGGAAACTGATTGGGACCATAATTGTTAGAGCAGTTGGAGATGACAATATCGATGCCATAGGTGTGGCCCCAGGCCCTTACCAGATGGTCGGAAGAGGCCTTGGAGGCAGAGTATGGGCTGCGGGGGTCGTAAGGTGTTCTCTCGGTAAAGAGCCCCTCCATTCCCAGCGAACCATAAACCTCATCGGTCGATACATGGTAGAAACGACCCTCCTGCCCCTTCCATGCTTTGCGGCACGCATTGAGCAGGTTGGCAGTGCCCACCACATTGGTCATAATAAAGGTATCGGGGCCTGTAATAGAGCGGTCAACATGCGATTCGGCAGCCAGATGTATAAC
Organism: Bacteroidales bacterium; assembly: GCA_007132995.1. Classification (GTDB taxonomy): domain Bacteria; phylum Bacteroidota; class Bacteroidia; order Bacteroidales; family VadinHA17; genus SLNP01. Next base: position 38,488 of record SLNP01000082.1, read on the forward strand.
AGCGTCGAAACGGTATGTGCCGAAAAGTCGCTCAATGCATTCCTTATCGGCTATATCTCCCTTCTCGAACCTGTAGTTGGGCATATTCTCTATATCGGTAAGATTCCCGAGGTTACCGGCATAGGTCAGCTTGTCCAGGTTTACTATAGTGTAGTCAGGATATTTATGAACAAAGTGGCGTACAAGATGTGAGCCAATAAAGCCCGCGCCGCCCGTTACCAGTATCTTTTTTTCCTGCATATTTGAAACTCTTTATTTGCTACTCTTCGTTAACAGTCATCATTGCCGGTTGCCGGTGGGTGTCTCTCCTCCCATCTCCATGCAGTAAGCATAGCCTCATCGAGAGAGGTGCCGGCCCTCCACCCCAGCTCTCTGTTGGCCCTGCTGCAGTCGGCCCATATCTTTTCAATATCACCCTCACGCCTGCCGGCTATCACCCTGGGCACTGTCACCCCGGTAGCCCTTTCAAAGGCCTCTACCGCCTCAAACACAGAGACCCCCGATCCGGTACCGAGGTTGTAATATTCACACCCCTTATTCATGCCCCCCTGCTGCATCCGCTTAAGGGCGGCAACATGAGCCTCTGCCAGATCCATAACATACAGATAGTCGCGTATGCATGAGCCGTCGCCTGTATCGTAATCATTGCCAAAGATATGCAGCGGACCGGTTTTGCCTGACGCCGCCCTTGTTATATATGGCACAAGGTTCTCAGGAGTACCGACCGGATCTTCACCTATAATGGCAGAGGGATGTGCCCCTATGGGATTAAAGTAGCGTAATATCACCGACCGCAGTTTACCCTTTTCAGCCCTTACCGTATCGGCTATTATCTCCTCGCACATCTTCTTGGTGTTACCATAGGGCGATGAGGGGTTTGCTGTTTTATGCTCTTCGGTAACAGGCAGGCGCTGAGGTTCGCCATAAACCGTACATGAAGATGAGAACACCAGACTGTACACCCCGTGATTCAGCATCGCATCGAGAAGCGTTGCCAGACCTCCCACATTGTTGCGGTAGTAAAGCAGCGGTTCACGAACCGATTCGCCAACCGCCTTAAGGGCCGCGAAATGTATTACCGCGGTTATGTCGTTGAAGCGGGCAAAGATATCCTCAACCTCTTCCCTGATGGTAATATCGGCCCTGACCACCACCGGTGTTCTGCCTGTTATTTCACCTATTGCAACGGCTACAGCAGGCCGGGAGTTGGAGAAATTGTCGGCTATCACCACATCATAGCCCTGCGTTTGCAGCTCAACAACGGTATGAGACCCTATGTATCCGGTGCCTCCTGTTACAAGAACAGATCCTTTGCCTCTATTCATACTCGCTATTTCAGGTTACCGGCAGCCAGCTGCCACCGTTCTGATATAATATCTTCTGTGCCCGGCCATCTGCCTCCGGCAGCGGGCCATATATCAGAGGCTCCAGTAGGTGAAGCTCTTTATCTGCTCTCTGAGCATCCCTTTGAGGTCTGCAATCAGCCCCTCCCGCCTTAGCCAGGGCTCAAAGTCCTTTTCGGTAAGCTCCCGGTAGCTGCTGTGTGCCACCGCCACAATAATGGCATCGTACTTGCCGGAGGGGCCCTCTTTCAGCTCAATGCCATACTCCTCTTTCACCTCGCGGGCATCTGCCGAGGGGTCTGTAACATCGACCTCTACCCCGAACTCATTCAACTCCCTGCAGAGGTCGTACACCTTGGAGTTTCGGATATCAGATACATCCTCCTTAAAGGTGATTCCCATAACAAGGGCGCGCGCGCCTTTGGCGCTCCTTCCGGCGGCTATCACCTTCTTGACCACCTCACGGGCCACATACCTGCCCATGCTGTCGTTGATGGCACGACCCGAGTTTATCATTTCAGGATGGTAGCCCATCTCTTTAGCCTTAAATGAGAGGTAGTAGGGATCAACACCTATGCAGTGCCCCCCTACAAGCCCCGGATAGAACTTAAGGAAATTCCATTTGGTGCCTGCTGCCTCAAGGACCTCGTAGGTATTGATACCCATCATATTGAATATCTTGGAGAGCTCGTTCATAAAGGCGATATTGATATCGCGCTGGGTGTTCTCTATAATCTTGGCCGCCTCGGCAACCTTTATGCTGCTGGCGCGGTGCACCCCTGCCTCAATTATCAGCTCATACACCTTCGCTATGGTCTCTGCCGATTCGCTGTCGCATCCGCTGCTGACCTTCACTATCGAGGTGAGGGTATGCTTCCTGTCGCCCGGATTGATCCGCTCGGGCGAGAAGCCAACCTTGAAATCTTTCTTGTACCTGAGGCCCGATACCCTCTCAAGAACAGGCACGCAATCCTCTTCAGTACAACCCGGATATACGGTCGACTCATACACCACATAATCTCCCTTTTTAAGCACCGCCCCTACAGTCTCAGAGGCCTTCAGTACGGGTCCAAGATCGGGCAGGTTATTTTTGGTTGTGGGGGTCGGCACCCCTATTATATGAAAAGAGGCGCTTTTGAGATCTGCCGGGTCAGAGGTGAAGTGAATGTCGGTTCCTCCGAAAGCTTCAGGGCCAAGCTCATTACTCGGATCAATGCCCTTCTTCATCATCTCAACTCTTTCGGGCTTGATGTCGAAGCCGGTAACCTTCAGCTTGCGGGCAAATTCAAGTGCAATGGGCAGGCCCACATACCCAAGGCCAATTACCGAAAGGTGGGTCTCTTTGTTGATCAGCTTCTCGTACATCTATTTGTCAGGTTTTATTAAAGGGTGGTAGTCATCTTTCAGCGGTGACACCTTCGCATTTCGTATTTTGTAGACCATCTCGACCGACTGGCGGGCCTCTTCAAGCCCAAAGCCGTTGCCGTCCAGTATCTCTCTGTATGTGGTGGTATGCAGATCGTTAAAACCCCCGCTAAACTCGAACTCTTCGCCATCGAGCTTTACAGACCTGAAGGTTTTAACATCGGCAATGGCCGCTTCGCCGGGAATATCGCGGGTGTCGAGGCTCAGAAACCATCTTATACGGGCCCTCTCAAGCTCCAGGTAGCCTGCCGCCCTGTTAGACTCAAGTAGATGCACCCTGTTTGTCTTGCATTTTCCAAAAATCCAGCCCAGCATATCGAAGAAGTGCACACCTATGTTGGTTGCCACGCCACCCGATTTCTGGATATCGCCCTTCCACGATATGTAGTACCAGTTGCCCCTGCCGGTAATATAGGTTAAGTCGATATCATATATCTTGTCTGCAGGCGCTGACAACACCCTGTCGCGCAGAGATATTATGGCCGGGTGGTGCCGCAGCTGCAGCACATTGAAGACCCTTCTTCCGGTCTCGCTCTCAATCTCGCTCAGGGCATCTATATTCCACGGATTCAGCACCACTGGTTTCTCGCAGATGGCGTCGGCCTGATGGCGCAGGGCAAAACGGATATGTGCATCGTGAAGATAGTTGGGAGAGCAGATGGTTACATAGTCAATACTGGTACCGGTCCTTTTCAGCTTCTCGAAATGGCGATCGAACCGCTCAAACTCAACAAAAAAGTCGCTGCCGGGAAAGAAGCTGTCAATAATACCAACAGAGTCAAACTTATCGAGGCTTGCCACCAGATTGTTGCCTGTCTCTTTAATTGCCTTCAGATGACGGGCGGCAACAAATCCTGCCACTCCTATCAATCCGAAATTAGCCGGTCTAATGTCTTTTCCGATGTTCATCTTCTGCCTCCGAAAAAATGAGTCGTAAAACTAATAAATAATTTTAGAAACCTTCTCGCCCTGCAAGCGGTATTTCTCGTTGCTTTCGGGGCAAACGGCCTCTCCACTCTGATCGAAATTGAGGCGATGGCCATGCTCACTCACCCAGCCTATCTGCCGGGCCGGATTGCCAACAACCAGAGCATATGGTTTAACATCTTTAATGATGACAGCCCCTGCGCCCACCAGCGAATATTCGCCAATAGTGTTGCCGCACACCACGGTAGCGTTGGCCCCTATCGTGGCACCCCGCTTCACCTCTGTGGAAACATACTTGTCACGGCGCACCACGGCACTGCGAGGATTGGTGATATTGGTAAATACCATCGAGGGGCCGAGGAATACATCATCGTCGCAGATTACGCCGGTATATATCGACACATTGTTCTGCACCTTAACATTACGACCGAGCACCACGCCCGGTGAAACCACAACATTCTGCCCCAGATTGCAGCCGGGGCCTATTACGGCATCTTTCATGATATGTGAGAAGTGCCATATACGGGTTCCTGTTCCGATTGTGCATCCCTCATCTATTACAGCTGTCTCATGAGCAAAAAAGTCTTTCTCCATAGCGTCGCGCTGTTATTTGTTGTCATTTGCGAATTTAATGGAAATATTGATAGCTCGTAGGGTTGGTTGTTAGCTGATAGCTGTCAGCTGTCAGCTTGTTGCTTGTTGCTTGACAAAAAGTAGGCCTCCACCTTTTTTGCGGGCCAAAAAGTGGGCTTCCACCTTTTTTGCTTGACCAAAAGTTTTTTCTCTCAACTTTTGGCTTGACCCAAAAGTTGACAAAAGGTCAAGGCTTCAGTGAGTTTGGGGATCGGTTTTATAGTGAAGCCGTCCGCGTCGGAACTCGC
>SLNP01000028.1 GCA_007132995.1 Bacteroidales bacterium
ATTCGGTGTCGCACGACCTGAAGGCCCCACTCCGTGGCATTGACGGATACAGCAGACTGCTGCAGGAGGAGTATGCCGAAAAACTGGAAGAAGAGGGGGTGTCATACATAGAGACCATTCGGAGTTCAACGCAGCGTATGAACAACCTTATTGATGATCTTCTCGCCTATTCACGGCTTGAAAGAACTCCCCTGAGGCCGGACAAAATAGCCTTAAAGCCATTTATCAAAGAGATCCTCTCGGTATTCCGCGAAGAGCTTAAGAGAAGAGGTGTTTCTGTCAAGTATGATATTCCTGAAGTCGATATTTATGGTGATAAAACTGCATTGTCCCTTGTACTGAGAAACCTGATAGAGAACGCCATCAAGTTTTCCGGTGGAATAGCCCGCCCGGAAATAGTTATAGGTCTGCGGGAGGATGCAGGCAGATGGGTGGTCACCGTACAGGATAATGGCATAGGCTTCAACATGAAGTATCATGACCGCATTTTTGAGATATTTCAGCGCCTTCACAGAGCTGAGGAGTATGCCGGCACCGGCATAGGGCTTGCAATCGTGACAAAGGCTATTAAGCGCATGGGGGGAAGTGTAAGAGCCGAAAGTGTACCCGGAGAGGGATCGACCTTTTTTATAGAGATACCAAAAGAGTTTAACTATGACCGAGGCAGAGAGTAACAGGCCAATCTTAATAGTTGAGGACAATCCGCTGGATCTGGATCTCACCATTCGCGCCTTTAAATCGCAGAAGCTTGACAACCCCATACTTACCGCACGCGACGGCGAGGAGGCCCTGGAGTACATCGGCAGATGGGAGAAGGGCGAGCAGCAACCGGTAGTCATACTGCTTGACCTTAAAATGCCAAGGGTGAACGGGCTTGAGGTACTTGAGGCACTGAAGCAGCACCCCAGATACAAAGCGATTCCGGTTGTGGTGCTGACAACATCTTCCGAATCGTCAGATGTAGAGAGGGCATACCAGCTGGGAACCAACTCATATATTGTAAAGCCTGTTGACTTCGAAAAGTTTATGGATATTGCAAGGCAGATAGACCTCTACTGGAGGGTTTTGAATCGCACTAAAGAAGATTAACATGAATATCCTGCTTCTGGAAGACTGCAAAACCGATGCGGAACTGCTAATCAGGGCTCTCAAAAAGGGTTGGCCCGACTGGCATATTGAGCACGCCTATACCATAGACGAGGCCACAAAAATTCTTTCCGAAGAGAGAAGTTTCGATGTTGCACTACTAGATATCGCACTGCCTGACGGCAGCGGCACCGATCTGCTGTTAAAGATAAGGCAGTCGGGAAGGGATATGGCAATTATAATGCTGACCGGCTCGGGAAACGAAGAGGTGGCGGTGGCGGTTCTGAAGGCCGGTGCAGACTACTACATGGTTAAGAAGGGCGACTACCGGCAAAGGGTAGCCGGCATCCTCCTCTCTGTTCTGAAGAGTCGCAAAGAGTCGCTACGCCGGGATTCGCGAATTATTAATGTTCTCTACATTGAACACAACCCATCTGATATAGATTTCACAAAGAGACATCTGAAGCGCTATGCTCCATACATCAATATTGAGGCTGTTCCGACGGGGGAAGATGCGCTCCTGATTCTGCCGCCAAAACAGACTGATCATGATAGCTGGAGGCATGATGTTGTTATGGTAGACTACCGGCTGCCGGGTATGAGCGCCCTCGAAATAATAAAAGAGCTGAGGCATGAGAGAGGGCTCGACATACCCATAATAGTGGTAACCGGTCACGGGAGTGAAGAGTTGGCGGTGCAGTCTCTTAAGCTCGGCGCCAACGAGTACCTTGTTAAGGGAGATAACTATTTGGATAGACTCCCCTCGCTCATTACAGGCGCCTATGAGCATTGCGAGCTTCGCAGGAAACAGAGTGAACTCGAAAAGAGCGAGGCCAAATACCGTCTGCTGGCAAAAAACTCAGCCGATATAATTTTCACTCTCGACTTTGATCTAAACTACACCTATGTAAGCCCTGCCGTTTACCAGATGCGCGGTTACAGGCCTGAGGAGCTGGTCGGAAAGAGTATTATTGAGACAGTTACCCCGGCCACTCACAGAGATGCCATGGAGGTTATAAACAGGATGTTACCACAGATAAAAGAGAAAAAAGCATTAGATGAGAGTGTTATAATAGAACTGGAGACATTCAGAAAAGATGGGTCAACGCTGTGGGTTGAAACCAAAGCGTCAGTGGCAATTGACAATGAGGGCAACCCGGTAGGCATACAGTGTGTATCGCGCGACATTTCCGAGAGGAAGGTGGCTGAGAAGAGGCTGATTGAAGCTCTGAAGAGGGCTCAGGGCAGTGACAGGCTTAAATCTGCCTTTATAAGCAATATATCGCATGAAATAAGAACTCCCCTTAACAGCATAATAGGGTTTGGTCAGATCTTTTTCGATATGGAGCTGACAACAGAAGAGCGGCGCGATCTCTTCAGAAACCTGGAAGATTCAAGTATCAGACTGTTAAACACCATTACCGACTACATGGATATGGCCAGAATTGTGTCGGGCACAATGGATGTGAATTCCGGCAGGGTGGTACTCAGTAAACTGTTCGACAGGCTGGAAGAGAGGGGGCGAATTCAGTGTGCAAAGAGAGAGACAGAGCTTGTATCCGAAAGGCCCGACCATTCGGATGACCTTGCCATAATCTCTGACAAAGACCTGATTGAGAAGTGCCTGACTAAACTTCTTGACAACGCCTGCAAGTTCACCGACGGAGGAACCATAACCATCGGATACAGGTTAGGAGATAACAGAGTAGAGTTTTTCGTGAAAGATACTGGAAGTGGAATATCGCCTGAAAAGCAGGATGAGATATTCGGGATGTTTGCCCAGGAGGATGTTTCGATGACAAGAGATTATGAGGGAAGTGGTCTCGGCCTCACCATCTCAAAAGGTCTGGTCACGCTTCTTGGAGGTAGTATAGATGTGGTATCGGAGAAAGGGAGGGGTTCGGAGTTCACCATCACCCTTCCTGCCGAAATTAGCAAAGAGCAGGTGGCCAACGACAGCAAGAAGGCACGGCATGAAAAGAGCGGCAGTGATTCTCTCATACTTATTGCCGAAGATGACTACATGAATTATCACTACATAGCTACCCTGCTTGACAATTACGGATACAGCCACATACGGGCTTCCGATGGAGCCGAGGCGGTCACTCTGTGCAGGAGCAACCCAGGAATATCAGCTGTTCTTATGGATATCAAGATGCCGGTTATTAATGGAATGGAGGCTACCAGGCTGATTCGTGAAACAAGACCCAATTTGCCGGTTGTTGCCACCACAGCATACGCACAGACCGGAGACAGGGAACGATTTCTGGAGGCAGGCTGCAACGACTATCTCTCAAAACCTATAGACAAGGATCTCCTTCTTGAGATGGTGGCCAGATACACAGGATCTCCTCACCCGAAATAGAGAGATAGCAACAGATGTATCACTATGCCACACCAAATCTAAAACCTCATTCTTAGAGCAATAGCAGGCTGAAGCAGTCTGAAGGGGGCGTTACGGGGGTTAAGGGTTAAATCTCCCTGATCGTCATAAACCGCATCATCTCTGGTCAGGTACTCGAGTCTTCCGGAGCGAAGATAGTTTACCCTCAGCTCCAGGTTGGCCTCCCCGCTCCTCTCTACAGGTATCATTATTCCGCCCCCTAAAAGCCATATATGAGAGAAGTCGCGAACCTCGGTCCCCTCAGAGAGCGGTTCTGATGCACCATACTTTCTGACTCCCGATCTGGTATAGGCGTATATACCACCAAACTGCCCCTCAACAAACGGTCTGACCCACACAGATGACTCAGGCACCATCAGCCTTACCACAGCAGCTGCCGTGAGGTAATTGTTGTTCCTTCTGATACGGTATTCATGCTCTGTACCACTAATAACATTGGTACTCTTTGTAAGTGCAGTGCCATAGCAGCTGTAGACAAATTCACCTCCGGCAAAAATGGGTGTTTCAGCGACCTGCAGCAGCCCGCTGACCCCAACAGAGGGGAAGAGGGAGGTGCCAGCCGTACCATTGAAACTGCCTGCAGGCAACCCGGGGCTGAAATGAAAACCGCCCACACCTCTCTGCCCGCTCACTGAGAGGGAGAGTAGTATTAAAAGGGCGAAAAGAGAGACTCTGCATAAATGATTTTTCATAAAAGAGCTGTTTTTAAAAAAATCTTACTACTGGAAACACCATAATACAATAACAGAAAAAAGACTGTCATACAAGCCGATAAAAAAGCAGCCTGCCATAACAAATATAGTAAAATTAACTAAACACCATATACCATATAAAAGACGATAAAATAGTGCCGGCCTATAGCATGAGCTACGAGAAGGAGCCACTGATAATTATAAGGGCCATAAAAGGCGGCAGCCCTTTTACGCCCATTCACACCCCTTTTGGCACCACTCATAAAAAATGTTTTTGCCCGCCGGGGCATATATATGATTTTTGCGCTAAACAGAAAGGCAACAGAGAGGGGCCTTCTCAATTTTATAGTTAAACAAAAGAGAGAACCATGTTTACCACTTACCTGACCATTCAGTTATCTATGACACTGCTACTGCTACTGGCACTAACGGCTGTTGTTGCACGAAGAGCTATCGCCCAAAGAAGAGAGGCACGA